>JAZNVY010000229.1:0-16959 GCA_045593105.1 Eubacteriales bacterium | reverse complement strand
TTACCATCCTCATACTCAATCGAAATGGTCATCGTAAATTCAATACGATTGCTATACCCATTTCTCTCAAAAGCATAATTTGAGCCAAGGTGACCAACAGCCCAACCTTCTCCAAGCACCACACCTATTGCATTTTTCTCCCGGAGCTTATCCGTAATATCGTACTTAATCAATGGGAGTTTCTTAAAGTAATCCACCCAGCCGGGTGAAAAATAATCGTTGCTAACAGCCTCTCCATTCAAATACAACTTGTCCGCATAACATAACGGATTTGAAGACAGAACTGAGAAATCAATGGAGCACCATTTTACAAGATCGGTAATGTAAACCGATTCTAAGCCGGTACAACCGTAAAAGGCATTCCGACCGATGGTGGTCACAGTATCCGGAATGGTCACCGAGGTTAAGCCGGCGCAATCCAAAAAGGCACGACTGCCAATGTTGGTGACGCCTTCAGCGATCTTTACCTCTGTAAATCCAACACCCCAGGGTGCTATATTGTTGTAGCTATAGTTCCCCATGGCACCGTTTCCGCTGATGGTAAGGACGGAATTTTCCAGACTCCAGCTACAATCGCCGGTGGTGCCCGATGCAGTTTGACCGACGGTGGTAATTTTTTCGACGCGGAAGCCGTAGATTTCCTCCTCGCAATCATAGGTACTCAACGTGATCTTGACGGTGTCGCCGGGAATGGTGACTGTATGACCGGAAAGTTCATCTCCGCAGTAGGTGCCGATCTGCTTTCCGTTGCCATCATAAATCGTAAGAGATGCCATATACTCGTAGCCGAGGTGGGTATCCTCCGAGAAGGTCATAAAGAGAGTGGTGGCACCTTCTTCGGTGTGAGTCCATGTTTTTTCGGTATTAATGGGGAAGGGATGCTCTGATTGGAGATCCACAAAATTGCAGACACTGCAGTATCCGTTCACAAAATTATGATCAATCAACGGCAACTGTTTGGTATATTCTTTCTGGCAAACGGTGCAGGAAAAGGTTTCAATACCGTGAGTGATGCAGGTGGACGGAGTGACGGAGGAGGCTCCGATAGTGTGGGCAACCAGAGTATAAGCACTTCCGGAGTTTTTGGCATAGGTATGTGCCGCCGAATCCTCATGAACGGTGAGCTTGGCTTTGATGCCGAAGGCGTTGGTCCCGATGTCGGTGACGGTGTATGGTATAGTAAGAGCAGTTAGTTTAGTGCAATTATAGAAGGCATAATTGCCAATGTTGGTGACGCTATTGCCAAGGGTCACAGAAGTCAAAGCGGTGCAATCTCTGAAGGTATAATTGCCAATGTTGGTGACGCTATCGGGGATGGTTATTGAAGTCAGGCCGGTGCAATTTCTGAAGGCACGATCGCCAATGCTGGTAACGCTATTGGGGATGGTTACTGAGGGCAGGCCGGTGCAATCGGAAAAAGCATAATTGCCAATGTTGGTGACGCTATCGGGGATGGTTATCGAAGTCAGGCCGGTGCAACCGTAAAAAGTATAATTACCAATGCTTGTGACGCTATCGGGGATGGTAATCGAGGTCAAGCCAGAGCAATTATAGAAGGCACTATCTCCAATTCTGGTAACGTTATCGGGGATGGTCACAGAAGTTAGACCGGCGCAACCATAAAAAGCAGAAGAACCAATGCTGGCGACGCTATCGGGGATGGTAATCGAGGTCAGACCGGTGCAATTTCTGAAGGCACGATCGCCAATGCTGGTGACGCTATCGGGGATGTTAATCGAGGTCAGACCGGTGCAATTTTCAAAGGCATAATTGCCAATGCTTGTGACGCTATTGCCGAGGGTCACAGAAGTCAGACCGGTGCAACTGTAAAAAGCAGAAGAACCAATGCTTGTGACGCTATCGGGGATGGAGACGGAGGTTAAGTTTTTGCATCCGGAAAAAGCAGAGGCGGCAATCGTAACGGTTCCGGCTTTAATAGTATAGTCTCCGGAAAGAGAGGTGTTTGCCTTTATCAAATAATTGCCGATATATAAGACGTCATTTTCCCAGTTCTCTGCATTGTTATAATAAACTGTGTTGAGAAAAGCGGAAGAACCGATGCTGGTGACGCCATCGGGGATGTTAATCGAGGTCAGACCGGTGCAACCGGAAAAAGCAGAACCACCAATGCTGGTGACGCTATCGGGGATGTTAATCGAGGTCAGACTGGTGCAATTTTTAAAGGCAGAATTGCCAATGCTTGTGACGCTATCGGGGATGGTAATCGAGGTCAGACCGGTGCAATTTCTGAAGGCATAGTTTCCAATGCTTGTGACGCTATCGGGGATGGTAATCAAGGTCAACGTTTTGCAAAAACTGAATGCATAATCTCCGATGGTAGTGACACTTGTCGGAATGGTATATGCTTCTTGTTTGCCGGTGGGATAAGCAACCAAGGTGGTTTTATCCTTGCTGAACACCACACCGTCTACCGCAGTATAGGCTTCGTTATTTTCGGAAACGATGAATTGGGTTAAGCCGGTACAGCCGCTAAAAGCAGAAGCACCCACCATGTTGGTGACGCTATCGGGGATGGTGACGGAGGTCAAGCCGGAGCAACCATAAAAGACGTCATTTTCCAGAGAGGTAATACCATTTCCAATGGTGACGGAGGTCAGACCGGTACAATATCTGAAAGCGTATCTATCGAGTATGGTAACGCTATCAGGGATGACAATAAAAGTCAATTTTTTGCAGTAATCGAAAGCGTAATTTGCGATATACGTGACGCCATCCGGGATCGTATATTCGCCTTGTTTACCCTCGGGGCAAAGATGTAACGCTGTCTTATCTTTGTTAAATAAAACGCCGTCTATTGAAGAATAATTCGTATTATTCTCATTTACAATGATCTCGCTGAGATTTGTGCAGCTTGCAAACGCATAATCTCCAATGCTGGCGGCACCTTTGCCAACGGTAACCGAGGTTAGCGCAGAACACTTTTCAAAGGCGTAATTCTCAATGTTGGTGACACTATCCGGAATGACTACAGACGTCAACTTGGTGCACTTATTAAATGCATAAGATTTGATGGACGTGACCGGATTTTCGTCAATTTCAGACGGAATCACCAATGTACCGGTGTAATCAGAAACAAGCCCTAAAATACTTGCGGCGTTATTTTTGATTTCATAAACAAAGCCGTTCTGGTTGATCGTAGCTTCATATGTGATTGTTGCATTAAGCAGGGGGTTGTTATCGCTCCCCATGTTGATGGAATTCCACTGTTCCGTTGTTCCACTGAAGAATACAGTGCGTAAATAGGTGCAATTATAAAAAGCATAATCGCCAATACTGGTGATGCTAGCGGGGATTGTTACCGAGGTTAGGTTGGTGCAACCGTAAAAAGCATAATTACCAATGCTGGTGACGTTGTTTGGAATTGCATATCCGCCTTGTATGCCGCCGGGGCAGGCGACTAAAGTTGTTGTATCCTTATTGAACAGCACGCCATCTACTGCCGTGTAGGTGTAGTTGTTTTCGGAAATAATAAATTGAGTCAAACTACGGCAATTATGAAAAGCAGAAACATGAATATCGGTAACACTATTCGGGATGGTCACAGAAGTGAGTGCGGTACAATAAAAAAAGGCACGTTCTTTAATGGTGGTAACACCATTCGGAATTACTAAATCAGTTACTAACGTATTGTTGAGATAAAGTTTTTGCGCATAACGAAGGGGATTTGCAGTTGTGTTAGCAAAAGTGATCTTGCACCATGCCGCCATATCGGTGATATAAACCCCGGTCAAAGCGGTGCAACCGGAAAAAGCAGAACCACCAATGCTGGTGACGCTATCGGGGATGGTAATCGAGGTCAGACCGGTGCAACCATAAAAAGCATAGTTTCCAATGCTGGTGACGCTATCGGGGATGGTAATCGAGGTCAGACCGGTGCAACCGTAAAAAACATAATTATCAATGCCGGTGACGCTATCGGGGATGGTAATCGAGGTTAGTCCAGAGCAATTATAGAAGGCATGATCTCCAATGCCGGTGACGCTATCGGGGATGGTCACAGAAGTTAGACCGGCGCAACCATAAAAAGCAGAAGAACCAATGCTGGCGACGCTATTGGGGATGGTAATCGAGGTCAGACTGGTGCATTTTCCAAAGGCATAATTGCCAATGCTTGTGACACTATCGGGGATGGTAATCGAGGTCAAGCTAGAGCAATTATAGAAGGCGCGATTTCCAATGCTTGTGACGCTATCGGGGATGGTAATCGAGGACAGACCGGTGCAATTTCCGAAGACATAGTTGCCAATGCTTGTGACGCTATCGGGGATGGTAATCGAGGTCAGGCCAGAGCAATTATAGAAGGCATGATCTCCAATGCTGGTGACGCTATCGGGGATGGTAATCGAGGTCAGACCGGTGCAATAGTAAAAAGCATAGTTGCCAATGCTGGTGACATTATTAGGGATGGTAATCGAGGACAGACCGGTGCATTTTCCAAAGGCATAATTGCCAATGCTTGTGACGCTATCGGGGAGGGTAATCGAGGTTAGTCCAGAGCAATTATAGAAGGCATAATCTCCAATGCTTGTGACGCTATCGGGGATGGTTATTGAAGTCAGGCCGGTGCAACCGTAAAAAGCATGATCTCCAATGCTGGTGATGCTATCGGGGATGGTAATCGATGTCAAGCCGGTGCACCCGTAAAAAGCATAATTACCAATGCTTGTGACGCTATCGGGGATGGTAATCGAAGTCAGACTGGTGCAACCGTAAAAAGCATCATCGCCAATGCTGGTGACGTTATCCGGAATCGTATATTCGCCTTGTTTACCGCCGGGGTAAGCAACCAAGGTTTTTTTATCTTTGCTGAACAGCACGCCATCTACTGTTGTATAAGTTTCGTTTTTTTCATTTACGACAAATTGAGTTAAGCTCCTACAATTTATAAAAGCACCACTTTCAATGCCGGTGATGCTGTCTGAGATGGTTACGGTGGTCAGACCGGTGCATCCGTTAAAGGCAGAAACTCCAATGTTGGTGACACTATTTGGAATGTTCACTGAGGTTAAGCTGGTACATTTTCTAAAAGCAAACTTCTCGATGGTAGTGACACTGTTGGGAATGGTTACCTTAGTCAGGCAGGAATAACCGTCAAAAGCGAATTGCTTAATGGCGGTGACTTCTTCAGGAATTACTAATTCCTCCACTAATGCATTATTCAGATAAAGCTTTCCCGCATAATAAAGCGGATTCGCAGCATAGTTAGAAAAGGAAATGTTGCACCATGCCACTATATCGGTGATATAAACTCCGGTCAGGTTAGTACAGTTTAAAAAGGCATTATTGCCAATGCCGGTGACACCGGATCCGATCATTACTTTGGTGATGGCAGTGCCCCATGGCAGATCGGAAGAATTCGTGTAAGTCTCTGTATTTCCTTCACCGCTAATGGTCAGGACGGTGCCGTCCAGTGTCCAGGTGCAGTCGCCGGTGGTGCCGCTGGTGACTTCTTCGGCAGAGACAGTGATGGGGAAGGGAACCAGAATGGTGACGATCATCGCTAGGATGGTTAAGAATGAACAAAATCTTTTCATTTTTAAATCCTCCAATGCAAAAATACATTTATATAGGTAGAGTATATCATGTTAGAAACTAAAAATCAACATTCTGGGGATAAAAAGGGGAATGAACATGGTGTGAGAACTGCGCTCCAAAGGAATAGGACGAAGTTGTGTGGATCATTAAGGTACGCTGAGATAAGAAGTTTATCATTGTGCGAAGCTTAATCCTACTCAAAATGGGGTGTACTGGTACCACCCAAATGAATTGAGTCAAGAAGCATAAGGATAAGGTGTTGCCCCAAATGAATTGGGGCGAGGAGCATAAGGATAAGAGTGTTGACCCAAATGAATTGGGCTGAGGAGTATGGAGATAAGGCGCCGACCCAAATGAATTGGGAGCTTGGATCCGTGGAGGAAATATGGGGATGGCAACTCCCAAAAGAATTGGGAGTTTTGGTTCGTGGGGGAAATATGGAGATGATTACTCCCAAATGAATTGGGAATTTGGCTTCTTGGGGATTGTGAGAATGGCTACTCCCAAAAGAATTGGGAGTTTGGGTTTGTGGGGAAAATATGGAGATGATTACTCCCAAATGAATTGGGAGTGACTGCTTGACTTTTCGATTATATATTCGGTATAATGGATATAGGTTTAGGATGAAAAAACATCATGGGGAGGTTTTTGGCATGGCATCCAAGCTTTTTAGTAAACGATTACAGCAATTACGGATGAAAAAAGGGGTTAAGCAAGAAATAATGAGTCTTGATCTGGGATTGACGAAGAGTTACATTTACAACATCGAAGCCGGGTATGCCTATCCCTCCATGACGCAGTTTTTTGCAATTTGTGAATATTTAGATATCATGCCCCATGAGTTTATGAGATTTGATTCCTCATACACCACCAAGGAAGAGGAGTTGATAGAGGCGGTAGCTGGGTTTACACCGGAGGAAATGGAGCAGATGATTGCTTTTGCGAAGGCGGTCAGAGAGTAATGTTTTACAAGAAAGTCGTGATTTTTTTGGATAAAATCACGACTTTTCTTTTATTCTTCGGATTGGGTTGCTTTTTAAAAAATGAGGGGGTATAATGGGGGCGAAGTGGGTGATAAAACTATGTCTAAAAAGATCACGACAAAAGAAATGACAGAGGGGCCGCTGATACGGCCGATCATTCGTTATACTGTCCCGATCATACTTTCCAGTGTCCTGCAGTTACTTTTCAACGCGGCGGACCTGGTGGTGGTGGGGCAATTTGGCTCCGAAAACTCCGTAGGAGCGGTAGGTGCCACCAGTTCGTTGACCAATTTGATGGTCAATCTTTTTCTGGGGCTTTCGGTTGGAGCCGGCGTTGTGGTGGCACATGGGTTAGGCGCGAAGGACGACGAGAAGGTGCGTCAGACCGTTCACACCTCCATACCGCTGGCGGTGATCTGCGGCGCGTTTCTGACGGTGGTGGGGATCTTTCTTTCGGGTCCGATTCTTGGCTTGATGGGGACGCCTCAGGAAAACCTGCCGCTGGCGACCCTTTACATGCGGATCTATTTCTGCGGTATGATTTTTAATCTGCTTTTGAACTTTGGTGCTTCCATCCTGCGCGCGGCAGGGGACAGCACCGGTCCGATGAAGTATCTGACCATTGCCGGGGTGGTGAACGTCTGTTTAAACTTAGTTTTTGTCATTGCCTTTAAGATGGACGTAGCCGGCGTGGCGCTGGCGACCATCCTTGCGCAGGGTGTTTCTGCTACTTTGATCATACGCGCCTTGATGAAGAGAACCGACGCCTGCAAGCTGAAGCTCCGGGAGCTGGGCATCCATCGCAAGCCCCTCAAGCGGATCCTTGCCATTGGAATTCCGTCCGGAATTCAGAGCTCGCTTTTTTCCATCTCCAACGTACTGATGCAGTCCTCCATGTTCAGCTTCGGTCCGGTGGCGTTGAAGGGCGTTTCGGCCGCCTCCAATATTGAGGGCTTTATCTACGTCCTGATGCATTCCTTTAATCAGACTATGGTGAATTTTACCGGACAGAACGAGGGGGCGCGGAAATATCGGCGGATCGCCAAGCTTTATTTCACCTGTCTTTGGATGATGCTGGCGGTCAGCGTGACCCTTTGCGGATTGGTTTATCTTTTGGGGCGTCCCTTACTTTCCATTTACATCCCCGGTGATGCGGCTGCCATTGAATTTGGTATGCAGCGGTTGCTGATGGTTGGGCTTCTTTATTTTCTTTGCGGCATGATGGAGATCGCCGGTGGCGGTGCCAGAGGCATGGGCATTTCCTTTTCCACCACGCTGGTCAACGTCATCGGTGTCTGTGGTCTTCGGGTGGTCTGGATCTATACGGTATTCCCCAGATTCCACACGCTGACGGCGTTATATACCTCCTATTCGCTTTCCTGGATCGTGACCTATCTTGCTACATCCTTTATCTTCTTTGGCGTCCTGCGCGCTCGGAGAAAGCGGTATGAGAAAGAACTTCTTGAAACAACATAATAAAAACGGAGTGGTGATCACCACTCCGTTTTTTATGTTTATTTTCTGCCGGTGGAGCCAAATCCTCCGGCGGCGCGATCGGTTTCCTCCAGCGCTTCCACCTCGGTAAAGAGGGCTTGGGGAGCAGGGAGCAATACCAGCTGGGCGATGCGCTCGCCCTTTTCCACCGTCTGGGGACGGTCGCTCTGATTATAGAGAGCGACCATGACCTCGCCGCGGTAGTCGGCGTCCACGACGCCCACCTTATTGGCAGGTGCCAGTCCGCGCTTGGTGGCCAATCCACTCCGGGCGAAGATAAATCCGCCGTACCCTTTGGGCAGTTCCATCGCCAGTCCGGTATGGATCAAGGCGGTGGCACCGGGGGCGAGGGTTACTTCCTCGATACTGCAGAGATCTGCACCTGCCGCATCGGCAGAGCCGTAGACCGGGAGGATGGCATCGGGGGAAAGCTTTTGAATTTTGACGTTCAGTTTTTCGTACATGGTACTTCTCACTTTATTAAGTATTTTTCACTATACGCGATAACGCCCTCGGTGATGGCACGGGCGATGGCTTCAGTATGATTGATGATCCATTGTGCCTTGGCCGGCTTATCGTGGAATTCCACCTCGATAAATGCCACGGGCATGGTGGGATACATGACTTCTTTAAAGGGTGCACCGTTTGGCAGGAGGGAGAGATAGTCCTCTTTATGGCGGCTGGTGCTGTAAGCTGTGCGAGTCAGAGCTGCCAGGCGGTCAAAGATCTCCCGGGAGAACTGCTCACAGCCCTCGATAGAGCCGTTATAAAAGACGTAGGTTCCGACTTGCTTGCCGCCGGCGTTGGAATGGATGGGGATATAGAGATCAGCGCCCATGGCGGCCGCGTCGTTGGGACGGTCCACGATACTGCGATCCCGCTCCGCCAGGTAGACCCGATAGCCCTTTTGGAGAAGCATCCGCTCCACCGCTTCGCCCACACGATACATTTGATCGCCTTCGTTGGTCTTGCCGGTGACATAGGAGTTATAGAACTGATTGGAGGGGGAGAGATAGATCAAGGGCATCGGTTCCTCCTCCGGTTCTTCCGGCGCCGGCTGCTCCGGCTGTACCGGCTTTTCCGGAATGGAGGGGATCTCCCACTCGTAGCCCTTTAAGAAAAGGCGATGGAAGACGGTGGCCGCCTCTGCACGGGTGATGGGGTTTTGGGGGAGGATCGTCTGATCGTCGTTACCGAAGATCAAATCGCCCAAGGCCAGCGCCATGGCACCCTTGGCATAATTGGAGACCAGACCGAAATCGCTGGGGTTCAGTCCGCTTTCCAGCACCTCTTTCGTGATGTTGACGTTGGCAAGCTCCTCCTCGGTATGACGGATCCGCATCAGCATCAGAACCGCATCTTCCCGGGTGATCGCCTCATCCGGTTTGCAGAGGGAATCCTCCATGCCGCGGATAATGCCGGCCTTTCGGCAGGCCTCGATGGCCTCATAATACCATTCCCATTCCGGCACGTCTACAAAAGGAGGAGCAGGGTTTTCGTCCTTCTTTTCCATGACGTCGGGATCATTTTTCCATGCGCGGTAGATGATCTGCGCCATCTCCGCACGGGTGATGGGGGTATCGGGGTTCAAATGCTTTAAATCATCGCCGGCAAAATAGCCTGCCTTCATGCAGGGACCAAAGTAAATATACGACCAATGGTTCTGCTCAATATCGGTCATGGTGGTGATCGGTTCGTCCTTGGAGAGGACGGTAATGTTGAAATAGGCGGTCAGACCGTTGATCGTCACCGTTACCCGTTTATTGCCGGGGGTGGAAAAATCCGGCCAGTTGCAGTAGCCGTCCAAGGGCAGGGTCAGAGGGGCATAATCGGTATAGATCAGAGAGCCGCCGGTATAGTCCGGCGCTTCGCCCTCGACATAAATGCGTTTATCCGGGGCGATGATTTCCAGGGTGGCAGGGGTGATCTGCTCCACCTCTTCATCGGGGCGGTCTTCCGGGTCTTCCTCCGGATCCTCTTCGGGATCCTCTTCGGGATCTTCTTCGGGGTCTTCCTCGGGATCTTCTCTCGGATCCTCATCGTTTTCTTGGGAAAAGAAAGAGTTCTCCTCTGCCAGGGCAGGCATTGCCAAGGGCAGGGAAAAGAGCAAAACAAAAACACTCAGTAAAGCGATTAATTTCTTCATGGTACCTACTTTCTACATTTTAACGGGGAGTATAGAGGGACGGACGGTAAAGGCGCATTCGGAGAGATCCCGGATCTCGCCGTCCACATTGACCCGGAAGCTGGCGCCCTCCGCCAAGGGCTGAACCGTAATGACAGAGGCACGGCAATGCACCACGGTATCTTTAAAGCTGAGGATCTTACCGCCCAAAAGCCCGGGCAGATAGCGGCAGATCATCCGCATGCGGGGGCAGTCCTGCACGACGATCAATTCCAGATCGCCGCTTTGAGGATCGGCGGTGGGACTAATTTGGATACCGCCGCCGATATATTGGCCGTTTGCGATGGAGACCACCAGGCAATCGCCGGAAAAGACGGTTTCGCCGTCTGCCGTGATCTTCAAGGGGGTGGGGTGATAGGAAAAGATGGTACGGATGACGCCCCAAAGATAGGGGATAAGACCGTGAAAGTATTTCTTAGCTTTTTCCGCATAGTCCAATACCGCTACGTCGAAGCCGGTGCCGCATTCATTGGCAAATACGAACTCGTTCAGTTGACCTACGTCGATCATGCGGGGCTCGGCTTGCAGAATATGCTCCAATGCGTCCATGGGGGCAGAGGGGACTTGAAGGCTTTTGAGAAAATCATTACCGGTACCGGCCGGGATGGAGGCGATGGGGACGCCGGAATCGAGGGCGCCCTGGAGCATCTCCAGAAAGGTACCGTCTCCGCCGATGGAGAGGAGAAAATCTCCATCCTTATATTGCTTCGCCGCCTGCTTGGCCAATTGGGTGGCGTGACCGGGATATTCCGTTTCCAAGACTTGGAACGGGATATTTTTTTTGCTCAGCCGATCCATGACGGCATTTGCGACCTTTTTCGACCTGCCGTTTCCGGCGGCCGGGTTGACGATCAGCGAAATCATTTGCGCTTTTCCTCCAAAATTCCCCAAAATTTACAATTTATTATATCAAAGAAATCACCGGATTGCAACTGGGAATTATTGTTCGGGAACGTGCGGCTTCCTTTGGCTATAATGAGGCCGTGAAGAGGAAAAAAACCTCTTCGAAGGAGGTGTGAAGGTGATAAGCTTTACAGAGCGTCTTGCCCGGGATATTGCCCGTGCTGCCAGGATGACCCTGCCGGAGCTGGAGGAGGCGTTGGAAAACGCGGAAAACCGCACCGTCAGCCAACTTACGGCGTTATCGCTGGCAAAAAAAGCCGCGGAGGGCGGCATGGATGCCATCAAAATGATCCGGGAACTGGCACGCTGGGAGCCGGAAAAGAAGGACGTGAAATCTGCGGCGCGCGAGGTTCCTTTGGTGGAACTTCGGGTGGTGCCGCCGGGGGAGCCGACTGAGTGAAAAAAGAAAGGGGATGCCGATGGAGCAGCCGTTCATTTTAAATATTACGCCGCTGCAGCATCGGTTTATGACCGCTGAGGAGGATGAGGTCCTATTCGGCGGTGCCGCCGGCGGCGGAAAGAGCTTCGGGCAGCTGGCAGACGCCTTGCGTTATGCTCTGACCTATCCCGGTTCCCGTCAGCTTTTACTGCGGCGCACCCTGCCGGAATTGGAGAATTCCTTGGTGCGGATGGCGCTGGGGCTGTTTCCGACCTCGCTTTATCACTACGTTTCCTCCCGGCATACCGGTGTCTTTGCCAATGGCTCGGTGCTGGATTTTGGGTACTGCGACAGCGAACGGGACGTTTACCGGTACCAATCGGCGGAATATGACGTCATTCGATTTGACGAGCTGACCCATTTTACCGAGACGATGTATCTTTACTTAATGTCCCGTCTTCGGGGAGCCGCCCCGTATCCCCGACAGATGAAAAGCACCACCAATCCCGGCGGACTGGGTCATGATTGGGTCAAGCGGCGGTTTATTGATCCGGCGCCCCCGGATACCCCTATCGCCGATCCCTTGGGCAATCGGCGGTTTATCCCTGCAAGGGTGCAGGACAACCATTTCCTGATGGTCGGCGACCCCCAGTATGTCCGGCGGCTGGAACGTCTGCCGGAGCAGGAGCGTCGGGCACTTTTAGAGGGGGATTGGGATCTTTCCGAGGGGCGGTTCTTCAGCCGCTGGAGCAGAGAGGAGCATATCTGCGCTCCCTTTCCCATCCCTGAGCATTGGCGAAAATACTGTGCTCTGGACTACGGTCTGGATATGCTGGCAGGGCTTTGCATTGCGGAGGATGAGCAGGGCTTTTTCTACGTCTTTCGGGAAGTCTATCAGCCCGGACTCATCGTTTCGGAGGCGGCAGAGCAGATCCTGCGGGCGGCACCCTCCGGTCCTTATTACGCACCGCCCGATCTCTGGAGCCGCCAGAAGGACAGCGGCCGCTCTATCGCCGATCTTTTTCGGGAGAATGGGGTGGTGCTCAGTCGGGTCAGTCCGGCGCGGATCTCCGGCTGGGCGGTGCTGCAGGAATGGCTTTTGCCCCGGACGGATCGGGATGGCAATAAGCGTCCCCGGCTTCGGATCTTCTCCACCTGCACCAATCTCATCCGCACCCTGCCCTCCTTGCAATGGGATCCTGCCATACCGGGGGATTGCCGGACGGAGCCCCATGAGCTGACCCACGCGCCGGACGCTTTGCGCTACTTTGCCATGGGCTATCCCGGCAAGGCGGAGCGCCGTAAAGCTTATCATCCAAACACCTTGGGAAATTACAGAAAGGAATACATCATATGACGATTATGTTTTTATCTTTTTCCGTGCTCTGGGCCGTTCTGACGGTGGCGGCTTACCGCTTGGGAATTGCCGACGGTATTTCGGCGGCACGACGGGGAAAACTGGCCGGACATCGGGAAAAGAAGGAGGATCTTTTGACGAAGATCGACGCCTACGATGGCAGAAAGGAGCGGCATGGTTAACGATTGTGAACAGATCTGGCGCGAATATGAGGAGGGAACATCCCTCTTAAGCAGGGACGGCTTTTACGACCGCAATGAGGAATGCCAGTCTTTTTACGCCGGAGATCAATGGCGCTATCTGCCCACCGACGGGGAGCGTCTGCCGATCTACAACATCATTGAACCCATCGTGAAGTATAAGACGGCGGTGGTGGCGCAAAACAGCCTTTCCATCAACTATAACTTCGATCTGACCGACCGACCGGAATTGACTGCCCTCAGCCATCAGGCGGCGGAGCTTTTAAATCAAAACGCCCGACTGCTCTGGGAGCAAAACCAGATGGATCAGAAGTGCTGGGAGGCGGTGGAGGACGGCTGTGTGACCGGCGCATCCTATCTCTATTTCTATATGCAGGGCGGTACGCTGAAGAGTGAGCTTTTGGATGGCAACAATCTTATCTTTGCCGATGAGCAGGAGCAGGATCTGGACGCCCAGCCCTATATTCTGGTGGTGCGCCGCCGTGCGGTGGGTGCCATTCGACGGGAGGCGGAGGCCAACGGTATTCCCGAAGAGGAGATCGCAAAGATCCTGCCGGATCAGGAGCTGCCGGGACGGATCGGTGCGGCAGATCGGGAGAATAGCCTGGAGGAAAACCGCAAGTGTATCTCCATTCTGAAGTTCTATAAGAAGGACGGAAGGGTCTGCTTCGTGCAGGCGACCAAGGGGTGCGTCTACCATCCTGAGACGGTGCTGGAGGGGGTTCACCGCTATCCCATCGCCGCCTTTCTTTGGGCGCGCCGAAAGGGCTCCTGCCGCGGACGGGGCGCGGTGGAAAGTCTGATCTCCAATCAGATCGCCATCAATAAAAACCTGGCGCGGATGGAGATCGCCATCAAGCGGTTTGCCTATCCGAAGTTGGTCTATAACGCACCGCGTATCCAAAACGTGGAGGATATCGAGAAGATCGGGGCATCCATTGCGGTGGACGATCCCAACGTCTCTATCGGGGAGTTGATCTCATACGTTCAACCGGCCGGGATCAACGGCATTGCTTATAATTTCATGAACAATATGATCAACACCACCCGAGAACTCTGCGGTGCCGGTGATGCGGTGACCGGTCAGGTCAATCCGGAGCTGGCAAGTGGTGCGGCGATCCTGGCGGTACGGGAGGCGGCGACCTTGAATCTGAACTTTGCGGTATCGCAATTGTGTCGGTTTATCGAGGACGTGGCGCTGATCTGGTACGATCTTTTGCGTGCCTACCATCCTGCCGGTCTGACGGTAGAGGGACAGATGATCCCCGGCAAGCTGCTGGCGGTGCTGGAGCCACGGGTACGGATCGATCTTTCGCCCTCCAACCCTTATTCCAAATACGCGCAGGAGCAGACTCTGCAGAACCTTTTGAACGCCGGGTATATCACCTTCCAAGAGTACGTGGAGGCGCTGGACGACGATGCCAATGCGCCGAAAGAAAAACTGAAGCTCATCGTCCAAAACCGCTTTTTGGCGGAACCAAAAGAATAAAAATCGCAGGGTGAAGAGCGTAAAAATCCCACAAGGTGACTTTTTGCACCTTTCGCACCGATAGCGCAAACATGGAGAAAGGATCCTTTATGAGTGAGATCATGGAACCTATGGCAGAAGCCACGGAGCAGCCGGTTGCTCCGGAAGAAGAGTCCGCCACAGGCGGAGAAAAAGAAGAGGGGGGTACGATGCCCCCTGAGGAACGGGCACGTCAGGCGGCTCGCCGCAGAGCGGTGGAGAGCCGGGCGCGGGAATTGCAGGCCAGTGATCGGGAGCAGCGGCTCCGCGAGGAGGTTCTCTCCCATCCTTTGGTAAAGGAGGCCATGTCGTTGCTGGAGGCAACCCGTTTCAAAAAAGACCTGGAGAGCGTCCGCGAAGCGTATCCCGAGTTGACCGCAAAGAGCCCCGAGGAAGTGGGGGAGGTTTATTGCCGACTGATGGCAAGCGGTAAGGTGGATCCGGTGGTGGCCTACGAAGCGCAAGTAGCCGCCGACCGTCGGCGCAATCCCGTTCCGCAAGACATGGTCAGTGCAAAAGCGGCAGGAGGAACCGCTATGTATTATTCCTCCCAGGAATTGGATCGCCTCACCGATCAGGATCTCCGGGATCCGGGGATCTTTAAAAAGGCGCTGGCATCCCTTTCCAGATTAAAAAACTAAAGGAGAGTAAATCAAATGTCTTTTGCAAATTTTAAACCGGTGATCTGGAGCCGTTTTATCCAGACTGAGCTGGAAAAGAAGTGTAAGCTGGTGGACGATTGTAACCGCCAGTTTGAGGGGGAAGCCCGACTGGGCAGCAGGGTTAAGATTCTGGGTGCAGTTGCGCCGGAGATCTTCGACTATGACGGTGCAACCGGCATGGATAATCCTCAGATTCTGGACGGAACCAGTATCTTTATGGACGTGGATCAGGCGAAGGCCTTTAACTTTATGGTGGACGATCTGGATCGTCTGCAGGCTACCCCTGAGCTGATGCCGGTGATGCTGGAGGAGGCCGGCCGTAAGATGGCGGCGGCACGCGATAGCTTTGTGGCAGGTCTTGCCAAGGAGGCTTCTTTGACCACCGAATCTACCATGGTGACCACCCCTGCTGAGGCTAAGGCTCTGGTGGACGAGGCACTGCTGATGCTGCGTGAGAACGACGTGGACGTGGCGGACAATGTGTCCATCACGGTTTCTCCCTTCTTCTATCAGCTCTTCCGCGATGCCCTCACCGAGATCAAGACCAATAACGACGAGTTGATCGCCAAGGGTGTTGTGGGAATGTACGACTGTGCGCGCGTCATCCTCAGCAATAACCTCTATAACGACGGTACCGACGACTACATGATGGTCCGTACCAATAAGGCCATCGCCTTTGCCAGCGCCATCGATGAGACCGAAGCCTACCGCCCGGAGAAATACTTCTCCGACGCCATCAAGGGCTTGAACGTCTATGGCGGCAAGCTGGTTCGCCCCAAGGAACTCGTTGTCATCAAGGCACATAAATAATAGAAAAGGAGATTAGAACGACTATGAGTAGATCAAACGCACAAACTTTAAAACCCGGCAGAATGATTCATGAGCAGGAGTTGATTGAGATCGGTCCATCCACAGTCATTGAGCTGAATGGCACCGCTAAGGACCTTCTCCTTGTTGTCATTGCGGAAGAGGATACTTATGTGGAGGTGCTGCCCGGTGATTCTGTTTTTTCCGGCGGTTCTGTGACATACCCGGTGTATTATGAGGGAATGAACTGCATTTATCTGGAGGGTGGCCGCCATATTATTCACAACCCTGACGGCACGAACGCCATTCATCTAAATGGTAAGG
The DNA here is from genome assembly GCA_045593105.1 of Eubacteriales bacterium. Classification (GTDB taxonomy): domain Bacteria; phylum Bacillota; class Clostridia; order Oscillospirales; family QAKW01; genus QAKW01. The sequence continues at coordinate 602 of JAZNVY010000229.1, read as the reverse complement.
GTGAAGGGGTTAACGGCTTTGTAGTCCAGCTGGGTTGATCGGAGGGGATACGGCATGACCATTCGATCGATTCTCAAACGTGCAACGTCGTTGCTGGGTGCAGCAGAGGGGGATCCGGAGGTACTGCCGGCTCGTCCGCGTCTTTTGGACGCGCTTGATAGTGCGCTGGGCGAACTGGCGCGGTGCTTTCCGCTTCAGGCCCGGTGCAGGATCACCGTTCAAGATGGTGCAGCAGAACTGCCGCCGACGGTACTGACCCCTCGGGGGCTTTACGCCGAGGGTAAGCGCGTCCCCTTTTTGCTGGATGGCAATCTCCTATTGGCAGAGGATGGGAATTATACGCTGGTCTATTATCGGGTGCCTCCTGAGGCATCTGTCATGGACGAAACGGCGGAGCTTCCTTACCCTGAGGATCTGCAAAGAGCGCTTCCGTTTTACTGCGCGGCTCTTACCATCATGGGGGATGATCCTGCCCTCTATGCCAAGCTGATGGAGCAGTATAATACCAAGCTGGCGGCGGCCTTGGGATACCGACCGACTGCCAGTGTGGAAGGTGGAGGAAGCTTATGAGTTATCCTCTACACAAGGTTCCGGGCGGCTCT
>JAZNVY010000228.1:0-3568 GCA_045593105.1 Eubacteriales bacterium | reverse complement strand
TCATATCGAAATTTTGCTTGCAAAATTATATCGAATTTGCGAGACGCAAATATATCGAGTTGGCAGGATGCCAACATATCGACTAAAAATAGAAAAATCTCTCAATCCAGCCTACAGAGCCAAATTGAGAGATTTATTCATCCTATTACCATCCTTTAGAGTACGACTCTAAGCAAGCCGTTTTTTAATTGCATAATTTTTACCAATTGGAGCACCCTTTAATTGACGAAAGGGGCGTTTTGATGAAACTGACGGACTGGATGGACATAAACGGGATCTGCGTGGGGATTACGTTAAAGGATAAAGAGGGAATCATTGATATCCTGGCCGCTTTACAGCAGAAATGTGGGAACACCGAGCGCAGCAGTAAACAGCTTCTTCGAGAGATCTATTATCAAGAAGAACAAGCATCTTTTGCGATCGGTGCCGGCGTTGCGGTTTGCTATGTAAAAAGCGATGCGGTGAAACACCCTTTATTGACGGCGGTGACGGTACCGGCAGGGGTCGATCTGAACGCTCCGGACGGAGAGAAAAGCAGGCTGATCTTTTTGGCGGCGGTGCCCTTGGAGGAAACCCTGGATCCTACTCCTCGGCTGACTGTATTGCTGATGAACGAAAATCTGCGAGAGCAATTGATGGACGCGGCTGACGAGAGCACCTTTGTACAATTGATCTGTCTGGCGGAAGAGGGGGATTATCCATCTGCTCCGGGAGTTGGTACAGAAACGCTATTGCTGCTGGCGGTGGTGGACGAATCTTTGAAATCGGCAACAGAGGCCGCCGCTCAGCTACAGTTGACTGCCGGTCGCCTGGGGATGCTGCTGAAAATGGAGCGTGAAGGCGGTCCTCTTTTTGCTGATGAAGATATTCGGGATGCGAGCGGCATTCTTTTGATTGGAAAAGACCTTCATTCCGATCGGTTTGACGGAAAACCGGTCTTGGAAATCAATGCTTCTGACGGTATTTATCGTCCGGAGCATCTTTTGAAGGCGGCCATTAAAGCACCCATTTATCATAAACGTATTGTTTTTAAACGCAAGAAGAAAAGCTTGGCGGACTGGTATTACCGCTCCAACGTTCCGCTTTTGCCTTTGATTTTGCTTGCCGGCGGCATTTTTTTATTGGTGGGGGAAGTTGCTGATTTGATTTTTGAAGTGCCATTGTTTAGCAACGGAATGCGTTGGATCGGAGAGCGAACGCTTTTGTTGCTTTTGCCAAGGGTATGCGGAATGCTTGGATTTCGGTATGCTCGGTGGCCGGGATTGGCGGTGGGTCTCGTCGGCGGTGCAGTCTTGGAGGCGGTTTGCGGCGGAGTATGGGCGGCATTGATTGGGGGCGTAGTGACGGCGGTGACAGTTCGTGGGGCAGAGCGTGGGATCGGTTTGCTTCCTCGGCGGTTTCGGTGGTTGGAGTGGGGGACTCCGGTCATTGGCGTGGGAACGGTTGCCGGACTGGCATTTCTTCTTGATTGGTGCGGTGCTTGGGTGCAAAAAGGATTTTTCTGGCTATCTTCAAATCTTAATAGCTATTTAAAAGGTTTTCTCTATGGTGTGGGCATCGGATTGGACCCCGGCGGTCCTTTAAATCGTGCGGCACTTACGGTCGAACAACCGGAGTTTTTGGCGGCGCTTTCAGCCGGCGGACTTGCTTTAAGTATTGGGCTAACGGCCTTTTGCATTTTAAGGCGTAAGAAAATGGATTCCATTCATTTTGCTAATGGGTGGACGGCTTTTCCGGCAGGACTTTGCGGCATGGCCAAGAGCTATATCGTATTTTTTGCAGGGGATCCTTTTCGGATCGCCCCCTGCGCGGCGCTTGGCTCCGGGGCGGCAGGTCTCTTGGCCGTCTCTTTGAAGTGTCAAACGGACTCATTGGGGCTTTTGGGGGTCTTTTCCTGCAATCGCCCCGGGGCGTTTTTTCTGTCTGTTGTGTGCGGTGCAGTTCTTTGCTGCGCCCTGCTTTGTGTTGTTTATTCGAATGGGAAATGTGCACATGATGTAAAAGAATTGGAAGAAAATATTTGACTTCAAAATTAAAATTTAACCGCAAGTTGCGAAAATATGAATATTTTTTTGATTTTATGTTGCAATTTTTAACGATTTGTGATATAATCCATTTAAAGTAAAGAATTCGAGGTGTTGTATGCAGAAATATTTGGAAAGAGAAGAGCGCTTTATCTTTGAGGAGGACTATTTTCCCGATATCCGCTTAAGTCTTTGCTGCTGCCATCGTTATAATCCTTCTGAAAAGTTCGGGCCGATGACGCCGGAACGATATATGATCAATATTGTAGAAGCCGGTCGGGGAACGCTGGATCACGGAAACCGTCGCTTTAATATAGCGGCAGGTCAGGCGTTCGTCCTTTTCCCCGGGAAGACGGTCAGCTGGAAAGCAGATAGCTTGGAACCTTGGAACTATATCGGTATTGAGCTTGCCGGCCATGGCGTAGAGCGTTTTATTGAAAGCTTAGGCCTCTCTTTTCAAAATCCTTTGATCGACTTCAGTTCACCTCATAAGGCAATGGATGCTGCGTATGACCTTTTTGTGGAATGTGATAAGAAATATCAAAATCAATTTGCGATCTCCGGTTGTTTTTCAAGCTTGTTGGAGTGCATTGAAGAGAGTCTGGTCGCTAAAAAGATCCCTGCCAAAAACTTTTATATGACCCGGGCAGTGGAGTACATAAAAGAAAATTATAATAAAAATCTCAGCGTGGAAAATATAGCCAATATGCTGGGAATTGAGAGAAGCTATCTCTCCCGTCTTTTTAAGACCTATAAGAATAAGAGTACGCAGAATTATATCATCGACTATCGCATTCAGCGCGCAAAGAAAATGTTTGAGGAAGAGGATCTGAACGTTTCTCAGGTTTGTACCGCAGTGGGGTATACCAATATCTATTGCTTCTCCCGGATCTTTAAAAGTAGAGTGGGAATGAGCCCGAAGGAATATCGGGAGATGTGTAAACGCGAAAACATTGCTGAATAAAAAAGAAACCGCCTGAGGGCGGTTTCTTTATGATTTTGTATTATCGAAAAACGATAAAAAGTTGTTGACAAACGAAAAAACAAGTGCTATGATACAACCAAGGAGGCGATGAAAATGCTTAAGATTTCCAGAAATCATTCGGTTACTCTTTCGCTGGTTTTGACGGTTTTGTTTATGGTGGGCTTGCTGGCAGGCGCGATCATTCTGCCGTGGCTGGTTGGGACACTGATCGATCTTCCCGATAACGTGGGAATGCGCGACTCCATCACGTTGGCCGGGCGCGGATTCGTTTTGGCGGTGGCTTATGCCATTTTAGCAGTATGTGCCGTTGCAGACGGAATGCTGTTTTGCCTGTTACTTCGTGTGCGCCGCGGTCTGGTCTTTACGGCAGAGAGCGTGGCGCTGATCCGCGGTGTTTCCTGGTGCGGAATCTTTATGGGCGTATTATTTGCTTTGCTCGGCGGATATTTTCAATTGGCGTTTATCGTGGCTTTTGCCGGCATCTTTTTAGGGCTTTGCGTACGCGTGGTCAAAAACGTGATCGAGGAAGCGACCGAGATCAAGGCGGAAAATGACCTGA
>JAZNVY010000227.1:0-2808 GCA_045593105.1 Eubacteriales bacterium | reverse complement strand
GGTCGATGATCCGATTGGATCTCCAGCCCAGTTTCCCGGTCGTATCAAAGGCGACGGCATAAAAGCCCGACAGGCTTTCCGGGATAAAATCTTCTTTTTCTTTTGGCTGATAGGCGCAAAGATCCGGATACCAGCCGCCGGTAAAGCTACCCTCCATCGTCACTCTGCCGCAGATGAAGCCCTGCGCTTTCAGGGTGCGGTTCAGGTCATAATAGATCTCGGTAGCCTTTTCACAGGAAGGCATTCGAAGGAAATCCCCCGTCACCTTTCCGTCGATGGAGGTCACCATATGGCAAATAATATAAGGTCTATCCATCATTTCAGCTTCTTTCCATCGGAGAAGGCGTTTCCGACCTTTTCGCCGAGCGTCAGATAGGCATAATGCACCGGGTCGTAGGTGATGGGCTGCAGCTTAGTCGGGTCGATCTGACCGTCGGCGTCCAGCACCGCCTCATCAGCGCTGACGTTGACGATCTCGCCGATACAGATACCGTCCTCATTGAATTTCAGCAGTTTGCATTCAATGGTCATGGGAAATTCCTTGATGATCGGTGCGTCCACAAACTCCGATCTTACGGCGGTCAATCCTGCTTTTTGCATCTTATCGGGCATCTGATTGCCCGAAACGATGCCCACATAATCGGCTTCAACCACGTGGGCGGCGTCGGCAATGCTGACGGTGAAGGCTTTGCTCTCCAGGATATTTTTCGTCGTCTTATGATCGTCTGCCAGGCAGAGCATGATCTGATCGGTATCATAAATTCCGCCCCATGCGGCGTTCATACAGCAGGGATTTTGATCCTTGTCGTAAGCGGCCACGATAAAGACCGGCATGGGATAGGCCCAGGTTTTTTTACCGAAATTTTTACGCATTTTCTTTCTCCTTTAAGGGTGGAGCGAATAATTCGAACCTCGTTTCAAAAAGGCGGATTTCCGCTCACACTTCGTTAAAATACTCGTTAATCCGCCAGGATTAACTGCGTTTTATGCCTTGATTGAACGTAAATCCGCACTTTTTGAAATCTTTGACTTCAAAGCGAGAGGATTTCGAGGGGTTTTTGCTCAATTTAGGTGAAGCAAGGCTGTCGCCTTGCAAGAATAAATTGGGTGAAAAGCACCGAAATATGCCGCTTTGAGGCGGGGAACGGATTATTTGCTCCACCCTAAGCAACGATAATGTACTTCCTCCAGCACCTCGTTGGCGGCGGTGCGGCGGATGATGGCTTTGACCAGTTGATCCAGCTCCGTTCCTTCGTTGTAATCGGCGGGAGCGAAATATTTGATCCGTCCCTCCTGCAGCATTTTACGAACCTTAGTCTGATCGTCGTTGTACACTCCGATGGAGTGTCCGCCGTAGGAATTGACCAGCTTCATGCAGGGGACGTCGGTATCGCTATCCCCGATATACACCATATTCCGAAAAGGAATACGGATCTCATCGGGAGCGAAATAATCGTTTACACCGGGGTCATTGACCTCCAACACCCCTTTACTGATGCGGAACAAAAACTGCGTTTTATTAGTGTAGTTCACCACCTGCGCCGGCCAAAGCGCCACGCCGCAGTCGTCGTAATAAAAGGCGCTGGCGTAGATCTTTTCAAAGACCCCTTTTCTGCCCGGCTCGGTGCCGTCGATCATCTCTTTAAGTCCGCAGGAGATGATATAATGCTCCACCAATACCCCGTGCTCCCTGCCGTAGGCGGCGATCCGTTCGAACCACTCCGCCACGCCCGGAAAGAGATGCACCTTGGAGCCGTATTCCTCCAAGGTGGACTTGGTGAACAGCAGCTTTCCCCGTGCTTTTTCCATCATTTTGTACATATAGGCAAGGTTCTGATCCATATCGTTGGACTCCGCCAACACGTTAGACTCCTGCCAAAACTCCTGCACGTCATACCCCACCGACTGGATATAGCCCTGCGCCTGCATATCGTCCGGCGAGAGGGTCTTATCAAAATCATAGCAGATCGCCAATACCGGCATCGCCTCTTTGGTCTTTCTTTGATACTTTTCCACTTTTTCTCCTCCCTTCGATGAGATCGTAGCTATCATGGATCAGGGGCACCATTTCCTCCAGGGAGACCGAGCCGTCCAAAAGGACGGTGATCCAATGGGTCTTATTCATATGGTAAGCCGGAAAGATCCTCTGGTGATCCACCACCGCGTAATGCAGGAGCGGGTCGCATTTCAGATTAAGGATGTCCGCCCGTTCCGGGGTGGAGAGCCCCAGTCGGCTTTTAGGTAAATTCGGAATAATAATGCCGAACCACTTTTTATTTTTACGGTTACGGAACACCGCCGTATCGGAATCGTCAAACGGGAAGTCCGGCTCGATATCAAAAACTTCGCGCACGTATTGCACGACCTTTTGCGTCATAGTATCACCCCTCCCTTAGGGTGGAGCGGATAATCCGAACCTCGTTTCAAAAAGGCGGATTTCCGCTCACTCTTCGTTAAAATACTCGTTAATCTGTCGCCTTGCAAGAATAAATTGGGTGAAAAGCACCGAAATATGCCGCTTTGAGGCGGGGAACGGATTATTTGCTCCACCCTATAGTATAAACCGCCCCTTGCCGCTTGGCAAGGGGCGGGTTTATTTATTTTAGTTTTTATAGATTCAAAAGACTGTCAAAAATGTTTCCGAATTTGTCAAAATGATCCCGAAGGCGTATGCGATACGCCGAGCGGTCATTTTGGCAGATAGCAGGCCTCTTTTTTATTGTTCTGCGGTCGGGGACATTTTGGGCACGTCTTTATTTCTTCTTAGGGCGCTTGATCTTGTTAAGCTTTGCGTTGATGTCCAAAAGC
>JAZNVY010000226.1:0-1847 GCA_045593105.1 Eubacteriales bacterium | reverse complement strand
ACTGCGTCGGGTCAATGGTTGCTTTATTCCTTGGTTCGGTTCATCTTCGGTCTTCAGCCGGAATTTGAGGGATTGCTGCTCCGTCCCTGCCTGCCGCCATCCTGGAAGGATTGCGCCATTACCAAGCAGTTCCGGGGCTGTCGGTATGAGATCCGGTTCCTTCAAAAGGGAGAGGAAACTTGCAACCATATTGAAAAATTAATGGTAGACGGCAAGGAAGCCGATCCTGCGCTTCCCATTCGACCCATCACTGGCAAAACTCTGAAAATAGAAGCTGTTTTGGGTTAAAAAACATCAAAAAACGATCCTTTTTTAAGATCAAAACCGCCCAAAACCGCATGGCTATGCGGTTTTGGACGGTTTTTGTGTTTTCACAAGATATTGTGGTGGATAAAAATATTTTATGGCATATCTTGTATTTTGGTGTTGACAGACACCATATCTCGTGGTAGAATATATTCTGCACCACAAAATAAAGGGGACTTTCTGCCCCAAAGGGCAGAAAAGATCGCATATTTGGAGAAAAATGAGGTAAAAATGACCATTGAAGGGCTTCAAAAACTGACTTTACTGGACTTTCCGGGCAAGACCGCCTGTACGGTCTTCCTGGGCGGCTGTAATTTTCGGTGCCCGTTTTGCCATAATTTTGATCTGGCGGCGCGCCCCTCGGCGCCCTTGATGGGGGAGGAAGAGCTGTTGGCCTTTCTCCGTCAGCGAAAAGGGCTGTTGGACGGGGTGGCCATCACCGGCGGAGAACCGCTTCTGCGTCCGGAGCTGCCGGAGCTGATGCGGAAGATCAAAGCCCTGGGCTATCCCATAAAATTGGATACCAACGGCAGCTTCCCCGACCGACTGCGTAAGCTGGTAGAGGAAGGGCTGGTGGATTATGTGGCGATGGACGTTAAGAATGCGCCGGAGCGCTATGGCGAGACGGTGGGCTTTCAAAAACTGAATCTTGACCCGATCCGCAAAAGTGTAGACTATCTTTTGAGCGGCGCAGTAGACTATGAATTCCGTACCACCGTGGTGAATGAATTGCACCGCCCCGAGGATCTGGCGGCCATTGCCGACTGGCTCCGGGGTGCCAAGCGATATTTTTTGCAGCAGTTCAAGCAATCGGAGCAGGTGCCCACCGAGGCGCTGACCGCGCCCGACTATCAGACCATGCAGGATTATTTGCAGACCGTCCGGGAGAAGGTTCCGGCGGCGGAATTGAGAGGGATTTAAAATGATAAGAGTGTTATTTCAAGGCGATTCAATTACCGATGGCGGCCGCGATCGGCAAAATCCGGAGCATTTAGGGGCAGGCTATGCCAGATTTGTTGCCGGTGCGCTGGACTATGAGCGGCCCGGCGCCTATGAATTTATCAACCGCGGCATCGCCGGAAACCGCATCGTGGACGTTTATGCCCGCATTAAGAAGGATATTATTAATCTGAAGCCGGACGTCATGAGCCTGTTGATCGGCGTTAACGACGTTTGGCAGGAGTTTACCCGTCAAAACGGCGTGGACGCACAAAAATATGAAATGATCTACGAGCTGTTGCTCAGCGAGATCCGTGCGGCGCTGCCGGAGCTTAAAATCATTATCCTGGGCTCTTACGTGGAAAACGGAGCAAGGATCATAGAGGAAGGCTTTGATTATGCAGCGCTTCGCAAGGGCGTGGAGCAACGGGCGGCGATCGCCAAAAAGATCGCAGAAAAATACAGTTATCCCTTCGTGGATCTCCAGGCGAAGTTCGATGCGGCACTTGAAAGAGGTCCCATGGAGAGGTTTACCAAGGATGGGATCCATCCGGTTACAGGTGGAGCTGAGCTGATCAAAAGAGCTTGGCTGGAGGCCTTTG
>JAZNVY010000225.1:0-1907 GCA_045593105.1 Eubacteriales bacterium | reverse complement strand
GGCGGTGATGCACATTCCCAGCGCCACGCCGGCCTGGGGTAACAGGGTAATACCTAAATACTTGCAGATCGCAGGCGAGCAATGGGTGAGCTTGGCGCTCCCCATAGCACCGATATATTTACCGGCGGAGCGGAAAAGGATATAGATCAGACCGATGAGGACGATCATATAGTCCGTAAATACGCTCAGCTCCAGCTCCGCTCCGCTGATGACGAAGAACAACGCAAAGAGCGGAGAGGTCCACTTATCCGAAGCCGCCATCAAGTCGTGAGAAAGCGGACAGATATTGCAGAATACCGTACCCAGCATCATGCAGACCAAGAGCGAGGAGAACTGAATGTGCACCGCCCCGAGATGAAAGTCGATCATCGAAAGGGATGCCGTCAGAAATACGGCGGCGATGGTCAGATTCAAGCGGTTGGTATTGGAGTTGAAAAGCTTCTCCAGCTGGGTCAAGACCCAACCCATGATGGCACCCAGTACCAAGGAGCAGACGATCTCCACCAACGGATTGACAATGATCGAAACCAGGTCGATCTTGCCGCTGACTAAGGTCTTGGCAATGCCAAAGGAGACTGCAAACACCACCAATCCCACCGCATCGTCCAATGCGACGATGGGGAGCAAAAGCTTGGTCAAAGGACCTTTAGCTTTGTACTGACGGACGACCATCAAGGTAGCAGCCGGCGCGGTAGCCGTCGCAATGGCACCCAAGGTGATGGCTTGGGCGATGGAAAGCTTGTCCGGGAACATAAAATGGAACCCGATCAAGGCTCCGTCCACCAAAAGCGCCGCAACCAACGCCTGGAAAATACCGATGATCAACGCCTGGTGACCGGTCTTTTTCAAATCATCCAGCCGAAATTCATTCCCGATAGAAAAGGCGATAAAGCCCAATGCCACTTCGGAAATAAGGGAAAGCCCGTGCACCGCCTCCGCAGTGGGAAAGCCCACGCCGGAAAGCCCCAAAGCACCTAAGCAATAAGGGCCCACCAAAACGCCGGCAATGAGATAAGCCGTCACCGAAGGCAACTTTAAAGGCTTAAACAGCCGGGTCATCAAAAGCCCTGCCAAAAGGGCAATGGAAACCGATAATAACGTACTCAAGAAAATCCCCTTCTTTCATTTTTAAAAAACCTGCTCTATCATACCAAAAAAAAGCAGGTTTGTAAAGAGAAAATGATAATAATTTATAATTGAAAAAGACTGACTTGTCGATTGACAAATCAGTCTTTTTCATGGAGCGGGTGACGAGGCTCGAACTCGCTACCTCAACCTTGGCAAGGTTGCGCTCTACCAGATGAGCTACACCCGCATTTTTTAGCGCCTTTCTCTTGGCGACGAATGTTATTATACATGATAGGAAAGAGAAAGTCAAGCACTTTTTTCAATTTTTTTAAAAAAATTTCTGCGCCCGGAAAATACCTTTCCGGGCGCAGTTTTTTATTGCAATTTCAATTGAGAAACCGGGATGATCATGGCATCTTCAGCCACTTCTCCGTGGACGAAGGTCACCGTATCCCCAATATTGAGGATCGCCGCACGCTCGTCGGTCGCCACGCTGAGCGAATAGACCTGCGGTGTGATCGCACCTTCGTTCTTGCCATCCTCCAGCTGGAAGTAATAGCAGGTATTTCCGCCCTTCACCGCGCTGCGGATGGTTGCGATTTTACCGACGATATAAGAAACGGTCGTCACCTCATTTTCATCGACGATTCCGCTTTCTGCCAGCTTTTTGACATACATCTGCTCGCACTTCTCCACCGTATCGGCGGCGACGACGATCTGATACTGCTGGACGTTGACCATGGCATACATTTTAACCAGATTGCTGGCATCCTTGAGCGCCATGAAATAGGTGGGCTCATCCGAGATATTGAGCAGCAACGGGAAGGTAGCGGTATACC
>JAZNVY010000224.1:0-6041 GCA_045593105.1 Eubacteriales bacterium | reverse complement strand
ATAAAAAGAAAAAATCGCAGTTCTGCGATTTTTTCTTCCTTTTGGGATATGAAAACTTTTATAAATCTATATTTTTCTGTGTTCTTTCTTGCTTTTTGCGTTCCGGACTTTTTTTACATTCCCTTTTCTTAAGCTATTTTCTTTGCGACTACTGCTAATCTTCCGTTATTCTTGGTGTATTCGCAGGTCGAAAGGGTGATCAAGCGATCGCCCTCCGCGGCAGTCACGCCGGTGTCGTAAAGGGCGTGTGCTTTACACTCATCCACGAACTTTTCAAACTCCTGCGCATTTCCATCCGCGAACTTATAATACTCAAATTCATCCTCGGCACCGGCCACCGTTTTGACCACTGCAAGAATTTCGTAAGTACCGTACCCGGAAAGGGTGTCAAATTGAATATAACGATGCGCCTCAAAGAATTCTTTCGACCGATATTTTTCCAGATCGGAAAACATACTGCCGTTGTTCATATTGTGCCCGTAAATCGTAATATTGTCCGCCGTGGCGATCTCGCAGATCTCCGCCGCGTAAGGAACGCCGTAATAACTATACTTTTTATCAAAACCCCGGCGCAGATAATAATTCGCCTTATAAGTGCTCTGTACCACCGGATAATCAATTCGGGTTCCCTCGATTTTGATCCAGCCCACAAAATCCTCGTTCTGCGCCAAGACCGGCGCATATTTTTCTGCCGCCGTCGGCTCCTTTGCCTCCGGCGTTTCAGATACTGCCTCTTGGGTCAGCGCCGTTAAGTCTTCAAACTGTCCCGCACTTCTTTCCGCTTCATAAAAATGCCGTGCGATCATAAAAGCAGCCAAAAGAAACACCACCACCAACAGCCCCAGTGCCACCCAATAAAGAACCCGCCCTAATTTTTTATTCAAAAAACATCTCATTGACTTTATTCCTTTTTTACAAAAGTATACCAAGCTTTTTATTGAAAATCAAGTCCGTAGTTCGATTGTGACGCTAAATAGTCGCATTACATTTGCAAAAAGAAACAATAACGCCAAGTTGAAATTGTTTGATTTTAACAAATTCAACATATTTTATCAACTTTTTATTTACTTTTTATCCATTTTGATGTATGATGAAAAAAGATAAGGAGAAACTACTTATGACCAAAAAGAAAATCATGCTCATCGCCATCGCTCTTGTAATGGTATTAAACCTCTTTTTACCCGCAGCAGCAGAAAACACCACCGACGATGACCTTGTGGCATATTCGGCGCTCATTCTCGGGTATCCCGAAAGAGATGTTCAAGAATTATACGCCGAATACGACGGTGATCAAAGTGCCTTTTTAGACGAGGTTGATACGATGCTGGCAGACATCGTTTATTTTGAACAATGGAACACCGCAGTCACAGCAAATGTAAACCTTGATCAATTGAGTCGACAATACAATGTGAGTCGTGACCTTTTGGAACGCCACCTCAACATTGTTGGTTCAGAGTATTTTTTACGAAATCTCTCCTCTCAGCAACAAATCTCTCCGCTCTCCAGTGGTTCCGGCTCCACATCTATGTCAACTGAATTTTTCCGAGCAATGTGTTCTGTAGCACATGAAGGAAATCTTTTTGTAACAAAAGATTCGACAAATCTTGGATATCGACACGGACATGTTGGAATCATTAGTAGTCACGATACATCTGCAAATGATCCAACGACAAAAATGATTGCCGAAGCTGAAGGGTTCCGTGATAACGAAGAGGATGAAGTTGTTAACCAGCCATTATCAGAATGGTCAGGCCGCACGACATTAGCGATTTACTATCCCCACAACACCACTACCGCGCAAAGAGAATATGCAGGTTATATGGGGAGCCAATTTGATTATTGCGGCTATAAGCTTACCATTAAAAAGGGTGAGGCTGTAGAGGAGTTGCCCTATGTAAATTGCATTTCTTTAGTATATTTGGCGTATAAATCTATAGACGGTAACTATGATCTGCTACCTCAAGTTAGCAACGATCAAATTCTATATCCATCGCAAGCAGCGTTTTCGACAGTAGTGACACTTAAAACACTTGCAGACGGCAGTATGGCGAGAACAACAAATTGGAACAATTACAATTGGGGATTCAATTTCAATGGATAAACTAAAAAGAATATTACTTATTTTCACATGTGTCATTCTGTTCTTCAACTTAAGCAGTTGCCAAAAAAGGCACTTAACGAATGGAATAGCTGTGGAATGTTATTGTGAGGAGACCATAGTCGGGACGACTGGTAGGACTATTTTCTATCTTCAAGGTACACATAAAACAGCAGAAAGAAACGCTTATACGCTTGGTTGGGTTGGCAAGACCCCCCTGTACGTCCGAGAACGTGCCGCCTCACATTTTAAAACCGACGATCACGAAATGTATAAAGAATTGGGGCAATTAGACGATTATTATATCGATGAAAATATCGAACTCTATCTTTATAACAAGTCAAATCCCCATAATTCAACTATCCTGTATTTTAAGGACGGCATTCAGCAGCCGTTAGAACCAACCATCGATGGCAGGAGCCTCCAATATATAGACGGATCTCTTTACTTACTGGATCTTCCGTACAAAAAAAGTGATCATCTCTCTATTCAAGCAGAAAAGATCGACTTATCTACTGGAGAATCTCAGATCATCACATATCGGCTTCCGTATTGCGATTCGCCACTGCAAACAGACTATTATAATACCAGCCGCATCAATTCAGACGGTTCCCTTTGGACTTCATATGCAGATCTTACGCCGATCCAAGAGGGATTGCTCGCCCCCTTTGTCTCCTGTATTTCTTATCCAGACGGCAAATACTATACAGTCGAGCCAAGAGATCCGGTCAATCATACTTTTCGCTTGATCTTCGAGACAGAGCAAGGCTACGGTCTTTTAGAGACCGCCGAGCACATGGAAAGCAGTAAGCCCGGTGATTTTTTTCTACAAATCCGTTATGTTGATCGTGAGGGAAAAGAATTGGGTTATGAAGATATCGATTGCAGCAAGATCCTTAAACGTCTCGATGGGCTGATGTTTTTAAAAAAAGGTGTTGCCTACCATGACGGAATCATTTATTTTGCCGTAGAAGAAGATCATTTGTATAACTACACCTATGATTTAAAAACAAAAAAACTGCAGGAAGGCGCCAAAATCAAGGCACATCCGTGCCAAGAATATCTAATCGTTCGCATCAAAGACGGTAATATCTATAGCCTGTACTAAAAGCAGACCCGGCTCAATGAGCCGGTTCATTTTTCTATTTCAATCATTAAATTCTTGCAACGCCGGTTTTGTGGGCTGCCTCGATCACGGCTTCGGCTACGGCCGGAGCCACTCTCTTATCCAAAGCGCCGATGATGATGTTCTCTTCGTTCAGCTCTTCTTCGGGGATCAGGTTGGCCAGTGCATAAGAGGTAGCCACCTTCATCTCCTCGTTGATGCAGGAAGCGCGGCAATCCAAAGCACCGCGGAAGATGCCGGGGAATGCCAGAACGTTGTTGATCTGGTTGGGGAAATCGGAACGACCGGTACCGACGACACGGGCGCCGGCAGCCTTAGCCTTATCCGGCATGATTTCGGGAGTGGGGTTGGCCATGGGGAACATAATGGAGTCCTTCGCCATGGAAGCCACCATCTCTTCAGTGACGATATTGGGAGCAGATACGCCAACGAAGACGTCAGCACCCTTCATCGCGTCAGCCAGAGTACCCATCTGATGCTCCAGATTGGTCACTTCAGCCATCTCAGCATGAGCCTCGCTCAGCTCCATGCCCTTGCAGATGATACCGAAACGGTCTACCATGGTCAAATGCTTCACGCCCATGTTCAAAAGATGCTTACCGATAGCGATACCGGCAGAACCGGCGCCATTGATGACCACCTTCACGTCACCGATGTTCTTCTTCACGACCTTCAGCGCATTGATCAAAGCGGCGGCTACCACGATAGCAGTACCGTGCTGATCGTCGTGGAAGACGGGAATATCGCAGATCTCTTTCAGCTTACGCTCCACCTCGAAGCAGCGAGGAGCGCCGATATCCTCCAGGTTGATACCGCCAAAGGAACCGGAGATCAGGTAGATGGTACGAACCAACTCGTCCACGTCCTTACTGCGGATGCAGATGGGGAATGCGTCCACGTCGGCGAAAGCCTTAAAGAGGGCGCACTTACCTTCCATAACCGGCATACCGGCCTCGGGGCCGATATCACCCAGACCCAGGATGGCAGTACCGTCGGTGATGACGGCTACCATGTTGTTTCTGCGGGTCAGCTCGTAGCTCTTATTGTAGTCCTTGTTGATCTCCAGGCAAGCCTCGGCAACGCCGGGGGTATAAGCCAAGGAAAGATCCTCGCGGGTCTCGATGGGGCAACGGGTCACGACCTCGATCTTGCCGTTCCATTCATAATGCTTTTCCAAAGATTTTTGTCTGATATCCATATTTATTACTCCTCCCAAGGGAATTTATACTGGGTCAAGCCCAGATCATCCCGTACTGCAACCATTTCAGCCTGTACAGACTCATTGATAGGCACACCGTCCTTGCGTGCCAGACGAACCAGATGCTCTTTCTCACCTGCGGTATAGATCCGCTCCTCGCCGGGTGCCTTTTTAGATGCACGGACAGCGCGCAGAATGTCGCCGGACTTCTTGCGGCAAACGTCCTCGCCCAAGAAGTGATCGGTATCGATGGCGATAAAGAAATGACCCAGACGGAAGGGCACCTTATTGCCGTTTTCATCCAAACCGGTCAAAGCCTTACCGTAATTACCGTCCTGCAGGACAGCGGAAAGCAATTCAACGAACATGGCGTAGCCGTAGCCCTTATAGCCAGCCTGCTCTTCGCCGGGGCCGCCCAGGGTGCAAAGCGCCGCCTCGCCGCGAGCCATGGTCTTCAGCGCATCGGCAGAAGTACCTTCGTATGCATTACCGTCGGTGCAGATCAAAGCACCCTTGGGGGCATCCTTGCCGATTCGTGCATAGTACTCCAGCTTACCGTTCTGATAGGTGGAAGACGCACCGTCAAAGTTAAAGTCGAACTCCTCGTCAGTGGGAACGCCCAAAGTCAAGGGGTTGGTACCGAACATCCCCTCAACGCCGAGCGTAGGAGCAACGGTAGGACGTGCATTGGTACCGGTAAGGGCGATACAGCCCTCTTTTGCGGCCATGGAAGTATAATAGCCGGCGATGCCGTAGTGGCAGGAGTTGCGCACAACGACCATGCCCATGCCGTATTCCTTCGCCTTGTCGATCGCCATTCTCATCGCCTTGTAACCGATGACCTGGCCCATGCCGTCGTGACCGTCAACGACCGCGGTAGTGGGGGTCTCCTTGATGATCTCAAAATTGGTGACGGGGTTCTGAATTCCGGCCTTGATTCGATCCAGATAGACCGGCTTAAAGCGGTTGACGCCGTGAGACTCAATGCCTCTCTTATCCGACTCCAGCAATACGTCTGCACAGATCTTGGCATCCTCTTCGGGAATACCGTAGCCCTTAAATGCATCGATGACGAAGTTGGTGATCAGATCCCAGCTTACAATGTTAGTCTTTGCCATGGTTTTTCCTCCTTGTTTTTTGATGAAAAAAGTGCACGCAAAAAGGAGAGGCATCGACCTCTGCTTTTTCCGTGCACTCTCAATCATCTCATGTGCTTTTATTCAACTATCTCAATTATAAGCAACATCGAAAAAAATGTCAATACTAAATCACGTAAAAAATGATCCCGATAAATTGCAGGATACTGCCTACCACCACGAAAAGATGGAAAACGGAATGCATATACCGCAACGGATGCTTACCGTGACCGCCGACCCCGTAAAAGACGGCTCCCACCGTATAAGCCACACCGCCGGCCAGGATCCAGAGCATCCCCTCCCGACCGACGGAAGCAATGCAGTCTTTACCGCTCAGTGCGATGCACCAGCCCAAAAGGATATAGAGCACCATGGAAAGCTTGCTGTAGCGCTTGAGATCAATGGCATTAAGGACGATACCCAGTGCCGATACACCCCAGACAAAGCCGAAAACCGTCCACCCCATCCAAGGGATCGCCGGCC
>JAZNVY010000223.1:0-8345 GCA_045593105.1 Eubacteriales bacterium | reverse complement strand
GTCCTTTATTTTTTGCCACCCCAAACCGGAATCGAACCGATATCTAACCCTTAGCAGGGGTTTATTCTATCCGTTGAACTATTGGGGCATTGCGAAAATAATGATAATCCATAGCAGGGGAAAAGTCAAGCGGATTGACATTTTAACATTTATTTTATATAATTTTTAGTCTAAGGCTTGTTTTACGCTCATAATCTTTACAAAAGGAGATGAGTGTAATGGAAGAATATCATAGAGATTCCCTTCGGGAGCTGCGTCGGATGGCGGAGGAGTACCCGGAACGGCCGAAAGGCTCGAAGTTTGTGACGGTTTTGATCATTCTTTTGTTTTTGGCGGCAGGGGGCTTTTACTTAAAGACCGCGCAGCCGGAGTGGCTGGATCGTTATTTTGACAGTGCGGCGGTGGAGCAGAAGCTGACGGACTGGAAAGAGGAGGTCGCCGCGGTCTTTCGGAATGATACCGACGACGTGCAGGAGACGGTAGACAGCGCCTTGGCGGAGCAGGATGAAAAGGCTTAAAGTTTCGCCGCTTTTGGTGTTGCTGACGGTTTCCTATATGTTGATCGAGGGCTCCTTTGATCCGCTATGGATCTTGGGCTTTTCCCTTTTGCATGAGTTGGGGCATATTGCGGCGATCCGCCTGCTGGGCGGAGAGATCAGCGGTTTCTCCGGAGGCGGACAAGGGTTTGCTCTATCGGTCAACGGACTTTCTTATCAAGGGGAGCTTTGGGCGGCCGCGGCAGGCCCTTTGACCAGTCTTTTGCTGGCGCTGGGATTTGCCCTGGCGGCGTGGAGTTTCCAATGGGAGCCGCTTTGGTATTTTGCCTTTGCCAACGGGGCGTTGGCGGTGCTGAATCTTTTGCCCATCCTGCCCCTGGACGGAGGGAGGATGCTGCGCGCGGTGCTGGCGCTAAGGTGTTCGCCGACCCGTCTGAGAGGAATATCCCAGACGGTAGGATTTTTGGTGCTTCTGCCCTTGCTGGCAGTTTCTTTTTGGCAGTTTCTCAGCAGCGGATATAATCTCTCGTTGCTGTTTATTTGTATCTATTTGCTTAGCTTGATCGGAGTGAATGAATATGACGTATAAAATGGATGAAATGAAAGACCTTTTGCTGCAGGTGCAAAAGCCGGCGCGTTACGTGGGCGGTGAGATCGGGCAGACGGTCAAAGACTTGGATCAGGTGGACGTTCGGATGGCGTTTTGCTTCCCGGATATCTATGATATCGGGATGTCCCATCTGGGGATGCGGATCCTTTATAGCGCCTTCAATGAGCGGGAGGAAAATTGGTGCGAGCGTGCCTTTCAGCCCTGGCCGGATATGGAGGAGCGGATGCGCGAAGAGGGGATCAAGCTCTTCACTTTGGAGAGTCATACCTCGCTGGATGAGTTTGATCTGGTCGGCTTTACGTTACAATACGAAATGTGCTATCCCACGGTATTGAATATGTTGGACTTGGGCGGAATTCCGCTCTATGCCAAGGATCGTACCGGTTTGAAGAATATCGTAGTGGGCGGCGGTCCCTGCGCCTATAATCCGGAGCCGCTGGCACCCTTCTTTGATCTTTTCTGCATCGGCGAGGGGGAGGATG
Organism: Eubacteriales bacterium; assembly: GCA_045593105.1. Taxonomy (GTDB): domain Bacteria; phylum Bacillota; class Clostridia; order Oscillospirales; family QAKW01; genus QAKW01. The sequence goes on along the minus strand of JAZNVY010000223.1, from coordinate 6,756 downwards.
CCCTGACGGAGTTGGCGGATATGCTGAGAGCGGCGCGCGCCAAAGGACAAAGCCGGGAGGAATTCCTTTTGGAAATGTCCAAGCTGGAGGGGTGGTACGTCCCGTCCCTTTACGAAGTGGACTATCATGAGGACGGCACCATCCGTTCCTTTGCACCTATCCGAGAGGACGTTCCTGCCACCATCCGCAAGCGGATCGTCAAGGACTTTGACCGCACCTATTATCCCAAGACCCAGATCATCCCCTTTACCGAGGCGGTGCACGATCGGGTGACCGTCGAATTGTTCCGCGGCTGTATCCGGGGTTGCCGGTTCTGCCAGGCCGGAATGCTGTTCCGTCCGGTGCGGTGCAAATCGGCGGAAACGCTGGTGCAGGATGCCTGCACCTTGCTGGAGAATACCGGCTACGAGCAGCTTTCTCTCTGCTCCCTTTCCTCCAGCGACTATCCGGAGATCGAAAAGCTGGTGGACGAGCTGATCCGCTATACCGAGCCGCGGAGCATTAATCTTTCGTTGCCCTCTTTGCGGGTGGACAACTTCTCCAAAGAACTGGCCGCCAAGATCACCGGCGTCCGGAAGTCCACCTTTACCTTTGCACCGGAGGCCGGAAGCCAGCGGATGCGCGACGTCATCAATAAGAACGTGACCGAAGAGGATATCGAGCGTAGCTGCCGGATCGCCTTTGAGAACGGCAATTCCTCGGTCAAGCTTTATTTCATGATGGGACTGCCCACCGAAACGGACGAAGATCTGGACGCCATTCATTCCATGGCGGATAAGATCATCGGCTATTTCTATGATACCGATAAAGAAAAAAGAAACCGCTTTATCCATATTGCGGTCAGCCTGGCGACCTTTATTCCCAAACCCTTTACCGCCTTCCAATGGGAGGCGCAGAATAGCGAGGAGGAGGTTCACCGCAAGCAGGATTATCTTTATTCCAAGGTGCGGAAAAAGCAGGTATCGCTGAGTTACCACGACTGCCGTACCTCCATGCTGGAGGCTATTCTGGCGCGGGGTGACCGTCGCTTGGCGCCGGTGCTGGAATACGTGGCGAAGCACGGCGGTAAGCTGGACGCCTGGACGGAGCATTTTGACTATGAACGCTGGAGTGAAGCCTTTGCCGCCACCGGTGTGGACGGAAATTTCTATTCTTTGCGTAAGCGTGATTTTGAGGAGATCCTGCCTTGGGATTTCATTGATATCGGCGTGACGAAAGAGTTTTTGATTCAAGAGGCCAAGCGTAGCTATGAAGCCAAGACCACGCCTAATTGCAAGGATGCTTGCGCCGGGTGCGGTGCCAATAAACTGATTGGGAGGAAATGTGATGTTTAAGGATATGCGCGCGCGTTTTTGCAAAAAGGATAGCGCCATCTATTTTTCTCACTTGGATTTAAATCGGGCGGTGATGCGCGCCCTTCGCCGGAGCGGAATTCCCTTCTGGAGCACCGGCGGCTTCAGTCCCCATCCGTATTGTATTTTTGCCCAGCCCCTATCCTTGGGCTTTGAAAGCGAGGGGGAACTCTTTGATTTTCGGGTGACGGATGATTTTGATCCGCAAGCGTTGATCGCGGCGTTCCCCGAATCGCTGAAGATACTGGAGGTCTATCCGCCGGAGGACTCCTTTAAGCAGATCGCTTGGGCAGACTATCGGGTAGAGCTTCGCACCGATGCGGATGCAGAAACGGTGCAGAAGGCTTTCGAGGGTTCGCTCACCGTGGTGAAAAAGACCAAGCGGAGCGAAAAGGAAGTGGATCTTCGGGATTTCATCCGCTCTATCACAGCGGAAAAAGGGGAGACGTGCGTCGTCCTTTCGGCGTCCATCGCCGCCGGCAACGATCGTTCCCTCAGCCCTAATTATTTGGCAGAGGGCTTGAATAACGCCGGAATTCCGGCGGAGATCCGTCGCGTTTGCCGTCTTCGTTTTCTAAAAGAGGACGGGAATCCCATTCATTAAAAATCTTTTGTAAAAATTGCTTGACTTTTTCGATTAGCCGTTGTATACTATTCAAGCAGTTTGGAGAGATGGCTGAGCTGGTCGAAGGCGCACGATTGGAAATCGTGTAACGGCTTAAACCCGTTCGGGGGTTCGAATCCCCCTCTCTCCGCCATAAAAATAACCACCCCAATCGGGGTGGTTATTTTTATATCGTCGATCGGGGGGATCGAACCCTTTTGGGTTCGTTGAGGGAGCCGCAAAGCCGCGATAGGCTTTGCGGACTGCCGTGTCTCGAGCACGGCAATTTTTTCGTATGTTGCCCGGGGCAACCGAAAAAATGCCGAGCGCAGTGCATCCCCCTCTCACCGAGAGCGCACCGTATCCCCCTCTAATCAATTCCTAACCTTTCACATTCAAATCTCAACCATTGACCGAAAAATCAACATTTTTTATTTCCATTGTGTTATCCTAAAACCACAGGAGGTGACCCCATGAAATTTAGATTGATCATTGATCAAGAAAAGGAAGAAGAGGTGATCGTGACCGTACATCGCCGGTCTTCATTGACCGACCGGCTGGAATTGATGGTACAGCAGGAGCAAGGCACAGACCGTATCGCCGCCTATACGGAGGATGATCGAAAGATGTTGCCCTTTGAGGAGATCGAATGTATTACCGTGCACGACGGCAAGACCTATGCCATCGATACCAAAGGCGCACGCTATCGGTTGAAACTGCGGCTTTATGAATTGGAAAAACTGCTCCCGGCCTGTTTTATCCGCATCAATAAGTCGGCGATCGCCAATGAAAAACGGTTGGATCGGTATTCTGCCGGCTTCGGCGGAGCAGTGGATGCCGTATTTCAAAGCGGATACCGGGAATACGTTTCCCGACGGTGCTTTGCAGAGATTAAAAGGAGGTTTGATCAAGAATGAAAGAGTTTTTAAAAAGAGGAATGTTAGCCGCCTGGGGCGGCCCTGTGATCTTGGCGATCGTATATGGAATTCTGGGTGCAACCGGTGCAGTTGAAGCCTTGACGCCCCGTGAGGTCTGCTTGGGTGTGATCAGCGTCACGCTGATGGCCTTTATTGCCGCCGGTGTAACTTCGGTCTATACGGCAGAGCGCCTGCCGTTGTTTTCAGCGATCCTGATCCATGCCGGGGTGCTTTATCTGGACTATCTTTTGATGTATTTGTTCAATCGCTGGATCCCTCGGGATTGGGGTGCCATCGGGGTCTTTACTGCGATCTTTGCGGTGGGGTACGCAGTAGTTTGGCTGATCATCTATTGTGTCGAACGAAAACGGATCGTCAGCCTTAACCAAAAACTGAAAAACTAAAATAAAAAAAACGCCTTCGGGCGTGTTTTTATTTTATTATAGCAATCTTTAAAATAATGTGTTATAATTAATCAGATATAATTTTAGGAGCAATAGAAATGAAAAAAATATCCAAATTGATTTTAGAATTTGCCGATTCGATCATCATTGCCCCTTTTCATTCTGTATATTTTGAACGCTCGAAAAATCAAGGAGCGCAGAGTATCCCCTCTTTCTGCTATGAAAAAACACACCCCGATCGGGGTGTGTTTTTTTGTGCCAGCAGCGCAGCGTATCCATGTTAGATGGATACTTAAAGGCCCTCTTTATTTTTTTATTTTTTGCTCAAATTCCTTTCCGCGGATCAAATAATCGATTGAAACATCAAAATAGTCTGATAAGCGAAGTAGCATGGAGATGTCCGGACTGCGCTTTCCGCTCTCGTAATAGGAGAGCGCTTCGCGGCTGATGCAAAGATCCATGGCGACTTTCTGTTGACTATATTGTTTTTGCTTGCGTATTGTGCGTAGACCAATCATTTTCATCGCGATTTCTCCTTATATACTCTTGACTTTAGTGTAACATTATGTTACATTTATAATGTAACAGATTGTTACATATCATACGAATAAGGAGGTTGGGATATTTCACTTTGCTTTTTCGAAATTAACGTTTTTGATTATCATGAGTAGAAAAAGCAAATACTAGCCAGAGTGACGAAATGTACTGAAGTAAGTTTAAAGCATTTATGATTAAGGAGGAAAAATGAAAAAGATCGTTAGTTTTCTATTAATAGCAGTGATGATGGTGGCAGTCTTGCCAGCCTCTATGCTGCAGGCAGATGCGGCAACTGTTGATCGCGGTTCCTGCGGTGCAAATCTAACTTGGACCTTGGACTCTAATGGTACCCTGACCATCTCCGGTACCGGCGCAATGTATGATTATTCAGATTTTAATTCGCCTTTTTATGACTTTGATGTTAGATGTTATACAACCTCCATTGTCGTAAAAAGCGGTGTTACCACCATTGGCGACTATGCATTCTATTATAACAATGCCATGAGTGTTTCCTTGCCAACGACGCTGAAAAAGATCGGCTATTCTGCATTTTATGGTTCGGAATTGAAATCTGTCGTTATACCGTCCGGCGTAACGATGATTGATCAAGATGCTTTTTGTGGGTGCGATAGACTGGCATCTGTTTCTTTTCCCAATACCTTGAAGACGATCGGTAAGGAAGCGTTTTTTGCATGTAACGCTCTCACTTCTGTCTCCATTCCGAGCAGTGTCACCAAAATTGGCTATCTCGCTTTCTCCTCTTGCGGCAGCCTCTCTCAAATTTATTTTGCCGGCAATGCCCCGGAAGTTTATTCCTCTTTCCCGGTGACGGCGGATGTTTATTACTCTCCCAATAACTCCGGGTGGACGGATGATGTTAAGGAAGACTGCGAAAGCTTCGGCGAATTGACCTGGCACCCGGTCTATGGCCCTTCGATCACTGCTCAGCCTGCTGATGCGGTTGTACTTGACGGCAAGACCGCTACAGTTACAGTGAAAGCTTCGGGTAAGGAATTGAAGTATTATTGGTATTTTGCTGGGAAGAATGACACTGAATTTGCCTATACTTCCAGTTTTAAGAGCAATAAATATTCCGTTATAATGAATAGTGCCAGAGACGGTCGCCGGGTCTATTGCAAGATCGTTGATTATTATGGAAATGCAGTCTGTTCTAAGACTGCCACGATCAAGATTGGCACGAAGATTACGCAGCAACCCACCAGTGTTAAGGTTCCTACCGGAAAGGTTGCAACAGTCAAGGTTGCCGCTACCGGTGAGGGCCTGACCTATAAATGGTATTTTGCAAATCCCGGTTCCTCGCAGTTCCACTATACTTCCAGCTTTAAGAGTAATACTTATTATGTTACCATGGACGCGAGCAGAAATGGTCGTCGTGTATACTGTGTAGTAACTGATAAATATGGCAATGCATTGAAAAGCAATACGGTTACACTTGAACGCGGCCCTGCAATTACGGTTCAACCGAAAAATGTAGCAGTAATTAGTGGGAAGACAGCGACGGTAAAGTTGACGGCGATCGGTGAGGGGCTGACCTATAAGTGGTATTTTGCAAATCCCGGTTCCTCGCAGTTCCGCTATACTTCCAGTTTTAAGAGCAACATCTATTCGGTGTTGATGGACACTTCCAGAAATGGGCGAAAAATCTATTGCGTTATTACGGATAAGTATGGCAGTTCTGTGAAATCAGATGTTGTATCGCTTAATATGAATAGTATTATTAGCGGTCAATCGGAAAGCGTTAGCGTAGCAAACGGAAAGGCTGCAACGGTACGGGTAAGCACGATCGGTACCGGCTTGACCTATAAGTGGTATTTTGCCAATCCTGGTTCATCTAAATTTTATTACACGACAAGTTTTAAAGGAAATACTTATTCAGTTGCTATGAATGATGCTCGCGATGGCCGTCGTGTATATTGCGTGGTCACGAATGCGAGCGGCAAGAGCGAAACATCGGATGTTGTCACCTTGAGCATGAGTCCCAAGATCACGAAGCAACCCGCCAATGTTTCGGCAGAAAATGGTGAAATTGCCACGACGAGCGTTACTGCTACCGGCGAAGGTTTGACTTATAAGTGGTATTATAAAGATGCGGGTAGCAGCAAGTTTTATCTGACCAATAGTTATAAGACCAATAAGTATTCAGTTGAGATGAATGGTGCACGTGACGGACGCCAGGTCTATTGCGAGATAACGGATAAATACGGTAATGCCACAAAAACAAATACCGTTACTTTGGGGACACCGGTCAAAATTTTGAGTCAACCTAAAGGGCTCACCGTTGCAAACGGAAGTACTGCAAGTGTCAGCTTCACCGCATCCGGTCATGGCTTGACCTATAAGTGGTATTTTGCCAATTCTGGTTCGTCGAATTTTAGTTATACCTCCAGTTTTACGAGCAATAAATACTCCGTTACGATGAGTGATGCACGCGATGGCCGCCGGGTTTATTGCAAGGTGACGGATATGTTTGGTAATAGTGTAGACACTGATACTGTTACCTTGAATAAGAAAGCCAGCTCCAGCAGCTCCGGTTCTACTACTTATAAGAGCATCGTTGGCAGCTGGAGATCGAACTGGTTCATTGATTTAGATGACAGTAGCAATGATACGTACAACACCTCCTGGACCGCATATATTTATGATTCAGGCTACGTGTATCTGTATACAGACTCTGACAGTTATATCTATGAAATCACATATAGACACACCGGTGAAAGTGGCGTGAAGTATTATGAATACATTTATAATTCGGATTTGGTTTTTGCCTATGATCCCTATGATGACGAAATGACGATCATGTTGATGGATAGTTCAATGGGTATCTTCTTTGACCGCATGTAATTGTATTTAATTGCATAACCGAGTTCCCCACGAAGTTTCTTCGTGGGCAACTTTTTATATTTAAAGTGCGTTTCTTAATT
>JAZNVY010000222.1:0-3154 GCA_045593105.1 Eubacteriales bacterium | reverse complement strand
GGCGTCTCCGCGCGTATTATACCCGTTATTGGTATAGGCGTTATTAAAGCCCAGCTCATCGTTGAGATCCAAAAATCCCTCTTTCATAAAAGCAGTATAGCCGTCGCTCCAGGGGGCGTAATTAAAGTCCCCGGTAATGATGACCGGATATCGGGTAAAGCCGCCTATTTTTTTGGCACGGTCGACGGTCAGAGGTGCGCTATGAACGCCATGATCGCTGCTCTGCAGATGGGTATTGATAAAGATAAAGATCTTGCCGGTAGCCTTAACCTTTAATTGAACCCAATTGAGAATGCGGTAGTGCTTGGCACCCCAACCCTTAGACTCCTCGTCCGGGGTCTCGGAGAGCCAATAATACCCCTCGTCCAAAAGCTCAAATTTATCCTTTTTCCAAAGGAGAGGGGTACATTCCTTTTTATCTCCACCGCGCCAGTGATACCGCATCTCGTACTTTGGAATAAGCGCATCATGCTCCAACGTACCATTTTCAATATAGGAGATCCACTCGGGAACTGCCTCCTGGAAGCCGATAATATCGGGATCATGCTTCTCCAGGAATGCAAACAGCCGGGGCGCACGCTCCGCAATGCTATTGCCATTTGGATCGTTGGCACAGCGGATATTATAGTCCACGATCTTCAAAAGGTTTTGAGGATCGTATTCCACCTTGATCTCTTCCTCAGAAGGCTCTTCGTCGGAGGGTTCATCCTTAGGATCTTCGTCCTTGGGTTCTTCGTCCTCTTTGGGTTCTTCGTCCTCTTTGGGTTCTTCGTCCTCTTTGGGCTCTTCTTCCTTCTCGGGTTCTTCTTCCTTGGGTTCTTCGTCCTCTTTGGGTTCTTCGTCCTTGGAGGGCTCTTCTTCCTTCTCGGGTTCTTCGTCCTCCTGATCGTCCTTTTCGATGATCTCCGAGGTTTCCCCCTTCATCGGCTTATCACCGGACTGGACGTACTCCTCGCCCTGCACGTAATCGCCGGCAACGGCCTCTTCTCCGTCATTACCGGTGGTCTTACAGCCTGCCAGCAACGAAAGTGTCATCATCATAACCAATAAAATTGCGATCCATCTTTGCAGTTTCATTCTAAAATCTCCTTTAAAAGTCAATCTTTCAGTTCCACTTCGGCGTAAAGCCCCCGATGGTCGGAAACCCAGCCGCCAAAATGGTTTTCATTCAGCACCTTATAGGTCAGCGGCTTCATTTTTGCAGGGGTATAGAAGATATAGTCCTTAATGCTACAGAGGGGGTGGTCGTCCGGGCGCATATTATAACCGTTATTGGTAATCGAAGGATCAAAGCCCAGATCCACGTTAATATCCTTATACCGGCCGCTCTCGTTGAGGATCTTGCAGCACTCGCTCTCGGGGGGGACGTTGAAATCACCGGTAAAGAAAGCTCCATACTCACTAAAGGCACCCAACGCCTCCATCCGTTCCAGCATCATCTCGGCGCTCCGGGCGGCATATTTTCCACCCTGAAGGTGGCTATTGGCGAAGATAAACTGCTCGCCGGTCTCTTTGATCTTCAGCCGAACCCAGTTACAGATCCGGCAGTGCCGAGCACCTTCCATCTTGGATGGGCAATCAGGAGTATCAGAGAACCAGAAATGCCCTTCTCCCGCCATCAGAAATCTATCCCGTTTCCAAAGGATGGGGGTCGATTCTCTGTCGTTCGGCGCACGGTAGAGATACCGAATTTTATAGTCTTTATAGAGCCGATCCTCAATTTCATTGATCCACCGGCGCGGTGCCTCCTGCAAGCCGATGACATCCGGCTCGTATTTCCGGACGATCGCCTCCAAGCGAGGCGCACGGTCGGCGATCATTCTGCCCTCACCGTCGTCGACACACCGGATATTATAATCCAGAATTTTTAATATCGAACCCATTTATTTCATCCTCCTATGGTTCTAAATTAATAATAAAAACAAAACTGTCAACGAGAAGAAAGACCAAAAAAAGTAACTTTTTCGATTAAAGCTTAACGATAATATATCATAATCAACATCAAATATCAATGTAAAATCAGCCCCTCTTTATGTAAAATCGGCTCTTTTTTCACATTGAATAGATGCCCCCTCAGACTACAAAAAAACACCGCTTGCGAGACTTCCTTATAAGAAGTTTCGCAAAGCGGTGCTTTTTTAAGCGTTCATTTAGCCCTTTATTTCAAGGTAGCCTCCACGTAAAGGCCTTTATGGTCGGAGATATAGCCGCCGGTCTCGGGGATATGGGGCAATACCTCGTAGTGAGTAGGAACAACCTTGTCGGGGGAGCACATGACGTAGTCGATAATATGAGTACCGCCCCTCCCCACGGTATAGCCGCCGTTGGTATAGGTGGAATCAAAACCGAGAACGTCGTTGACGTCCCAGAAATTAGTGACCAGCTCGGTATAGCCGATGCTCCAGGGCTCCGTATTGAAGTCGCCGGACAGGAAGACGGGGTGCTCCGTAAAGCCACCCTGCTCCACGGCGTGCTTATAGATCAGCTTGGCACTGCCGGTGACCGCAACATCGGAGCCGGCCATATGGGTCGAATAGTAAAGGAAGACCTTGCCGGTGGCCTTGACCTGCAGCTTTGCCCAGGTGGCTCCGCGGTAATGCGCACTGCCCCAACCCTTGGATGCCACATCCGGCGTCTCGGACAGCCAGAAATAACCACTGTCTAAAACGGCAAACTTGGTTTGATCATAGATCAACGGCTGCGCCTCCAGGCTATCCTCCGAGCGATATTTATAGATCATCGCATAACGCGTACCCAGCATATTTTTTTCGAAATACTCCACCCATTTCGGAACCACTTCCGAAAGCGCCATAATATCCGGCTGAAGCTTATCCATCAGCGCCTTGAAGTTGGGCGCACGCTGGGCAATATCCTTTTCGCCGCCGTCGTCGGCGTAACGGACGTTATACGCCACAATCTTCAGCGCATTGGCAGGGTCGGTACCCTCTAAGCTGAGCTCCGGCTCCTCTTCATTTCCATCATCAGAGGGATCTTCGTCATCCTTGGGCTCTTCGTCGTCCTTCGGATCTTCGTCCTTAGGCTTTTCATCGTCCTTGGGCTCTTCATCATGCTTAGGATCTTCGTCCTTGGGATCTTCGTCCTTGGGATCTTCGTCCTTGGGATCTTCATCCTTGGGCTCTTCGTCCGGATCGTC
>JAZNVY010000221.1:0-4636 GCA_045593105.1 Eubacteriales bacterium | reverse complement strand
CAGAACGACATGGCTACGATCCGACTTCATGCGCAATGTAATTTGGGTTGGTGTTATGAAAACGGCTGTGGCATTGAGAAAAATGAGACCGAAGCAGTAAAGTGGTATACGCTTGCTGCCCAGCAAGGACACGCCTATGCGCAATATAATTTGGGTATGAAGTATGCTTTTGGTCGTGGTGTAACTCAAAGCTATTCAGAGGCAGTAAAATGGTATACGCTTGCGGCCGAGCAAGGTCACGCCGACGCGCAATATGACGTAGGTGTATGTTATGAAAACGGCTATGGCGTTAAGAAAGACTATTCAGAAGCATTAAAGTGGTATACGCTTGCAGCTGAACAAGGAGATGCCAAGGCGCAATACTGTTTGGGCCGATTTCATAAAAACGCTTTAGGTGTCCCAAAGAATATTAGCAAGGCTTTCAAATGGTTTTCTCTTGCGGCCGAGCAAGGTTACGTCGACGCGCAATACCATTTGGGAACTTGCTACGAACTTGGCAGAGGGACCAAGCGCGATATCCGGATGGCGATTGATTACTATAAAAAGGCAGAAAAACAATATTGCCATAATGCTAAAAATATGATGATCGCCATGGAACCGGTTACCAAACGTTCTTATGTGAATGATTTTTGGGTCGATACAATGATTTCTCTAATATTTGCTAATATTTCTGTGGAATATATCGGTGCAGTTTGCGCCCATGAATTTTATAGGGCATATGATTTTATTTTTAATGATAAATATGATTTTATTTTTAATGATAAAACAGAAAAATCTATATCCTTTCGAGTATATAAAGTTTTTGACTATAACAACAATGAACAAAGAGCCGTTTGCCATTGGCCGGGAGCAAAAATTTTAGAGGACGGAACTCAAGTTAGCTATATTATGGTCCCTCTTAAATTCAACAGAGCAACTTTTGATGCACCCCTACACCCTCTTGAAGTACAAGGAGAATATACTGAGGAGGATTTTACAGATTTATATTCCTGCCGCTGGCATGTGTTTTATCGAGATTATCATTCACAGTACCCTATTGCGAAAGAGATTTTTGAAAAGGTGGCAGCACCTTTTTTGCAAAACTACAAAAGAATACGTAATTCCGACTATGTATCTATTGACGATGATTTTTTCCTTTCTTTAATGGAAAGTGCCTATGAATTAAACAAAGAGGAGTGGGAAGAAGAAAATGCTGGGAGCGATTACTGGGGATATAATTGGCTCGATTTATGAGTTTGAGTCCGAAAAAAACAAGGATTTCAAGTTGTTTGGAGAAGAATGTCATCTCACCGACGACAGTATGATGACCATCGCCGTCGGCTGTGCCTGCGCAAAGGCAGATTTGAGTGATGAAGAGGATTTCAAATCTTGGGTTATTTACTATATGCGCAAAATTGGGCGAGAGTTTCCCTCTGCCGGCTACGGCCACCATTTTTTTAGGTGGATCAAAAGCGATTTTATGGGCGCTTACAACAGCTGTGGTAATGGGTCGGCTATGCGTGTATCCCCCGTAGCTTGGATGGCGGAAAGTCTTGAGGAAACTGAAAAACTAGCAAAATGGAGCGCGGAGGTCACACACAACCATCCGGAAGGTATTAAGGGAGCGCAAGCTGTTGCGGCGGCAATTTACCTTGCAAGAGCAGGAAAATCAAAAGCGGAAATCAAAACTTACATAGAGCAAAATTACTATATACTCGATTTCACGCTTGACGAAATTCGCCCAACTTATGAATTTGATGTAACCTGTCAAGGCAGCGTTCCACATGCTATTCAGTGTTTTTTAGAGTCTACTGATTTTGAGGATGCAATAAGAAATGCTATTTCCTTAGGCGGTGACGGAGATACCCAGGCGGCAATGGCCGGCGCAATTGCAGAAGCCTATTACAAGATCCCTGATGCGATCAAGGACGCGGTGGCTGAAAAGATCAAAGGCGCAATCAAGTATTACTTTGATCTATCGTTTAACTTTATTTATAAGTACAAAAAAGATCACGCAGACTGAGTCTGCGTGATCTTTTTTATTACTTTTGCTTGGAATTACAATGGCCGCTGCAGGATTTGCCGTGAGGACAACCGATGCATTTTTGCCCTTTTTTCTTCGCGCGGATCACATACCATGCGGCTCCGCCGATGATCAATAAAAGGATTGCGATAATGATATAGTTTTCCATATTCTTATTTTGCGCTACCGATTTTACTCTTCAGCGCGTATTCTTTCTTCAGATTTTCTTCCGCGCGGATACACATCAAGGCGATGATGGCTGCCATGACTGCGACGGCGATCATGCCGGGCAGGAAGCCGACGCCCAAGGTTCCGGCGGTGATCAGGCTACCGATCTGATAGACGAAGAACGCTACCGTATAACCAACAGCCAGCTGGAGACCGATGCCGCCCCAAAGCCACTTGGCGCTCTTCATTTCGGCGTTCATTGCACCGATGGCGGCGAAGCAGGGAGGCGTATAGAGATTGAACATCAAGTATGCCAGAGCGGCGGCCTTGGTGATGGCCATCACGCCTGCCACTTCAGCACCGGCCCCTTCCATCATGGCCAGTTCTTCGGTATCAATTAAATTATCAAGACCTACGAAGCAGACGGCCAGGGTGCCGACGACGTTTTCCTTGGCAATAAAGCCGGTGACGGCTGCGGCAGCCAGTTCCCAGCTGAGAACACCCACGATGGGCACCAGCAGATATGCAAAGGGACCGGCGATGGATGCCAGGATCGAAGCGTCTGCAGTTTCTGCCACCTGGAATTTCCAGGTAAAGGTCTGCATGATCTGAACGGCCGTATTACAGAGCAGGATGATGGTGGCGGCCTTTACGATATAAGCCCAGCCACGGCTGCACATGGACTTGAAAGCGCCCCAAAGGCTGGGAGCCTTATACTCGGGCAGTTCGATAATAAAGAAGGACTTTCTTGCCTTATGACCGGTGATCTTATTGACCAAGAGAGCGCCCAGGAAAATAAGGGCAATACCGGAGAGATACATCACGGTGCTGACCCAACCGGCGTTATCAAAGAAGGCACCGGCAAAGAGGGCGATAACGGGGATCTTGGCACCGCAGGGCATGAAGGGTGCCAGCATGGCGGTGGCTCTGCGCTCCCGCTCATTGCGGATGGTACGGCTGGCCATGATGCCGGGAACCGCACAACCGACCGTAATAACAAAGGGGATGACGGACTTACCGGAGAGACCCACTCTCTTAAAGATGGGGTCCAATACCACCGCCACACGCGCCATATAACCGCAATCTTCCAGAATAGCGATGAGGAAATACATGATCATTACCAGGGGCAGGAAGCCGATGACGGCGATAACACCGCCGATGACACCGTCTACCAGCAGGGCGGAAAGCAAGGGAGAGGCGTTCTCCATCAGACCGCCGACCCAGCCCTGGAACATCTCCAGCCAAGCTACCAGGGTATCGGCAATAAAGGGGCCGACCCAGGCCTGAGAGATCTGGAACACCAGCCACATCACCACGGCGAAGATGGGAATGCCCAACCACTTATTGGTGAGGATGGCGTCGATCTTATCGTCGTTGTTCTTATCACGGGTACGAACCTTACGGCGCTCTACCTCTTTGACGATCTTATTGACAAAAGCAAAGCGCTTGCGGTCTTCAGTCTCGACGGCCTTTTTATCGGTCAGGTCGATCTCTGCCTGGTAGTAAGGGGCTTTCTGCGCCTTGCCTACTTGGGCAACCGCCGCTTCTACGACCAGCTTCAAGCCATCTGCAGAAGTGGAGACCGTCTCGATCACCGGGCAGCCCAGCTTTTCGGAAAGCTTCGCCACGTCGATCTTGGTTTCTTTCTTCTTATTGATATCGCTCTTATTGAGCGCAACTACCATGGGAATTTCCAGCTCCAAAAGCTGAGTCGTGAAGAAAAGGCTACGGCTCAAGTTAGAAGCGTCCACGATATTAATAATAACGTCGGGATTTTCATTCTTCACATATGTACTGGTGACGCTCTCCTCCGAGGTGAAGGGCGACATGGAGTAGGCACCCGGCAGATCCACAGCGATCAGCTGCTCTTCCCCGGCGTAATACGCCTTCTTAATAGGATGCTCTTTCTTATCGACGGTAACGCCTGCCCAGTTACCGACCTTTTCGTTCCGTCCGGTCAGAGCGTTATACATCGTCGTCTTACCGGAATTCGGGTTGCCCGTTAAAGCAATTCTCATGGTTGTTCCTCCTAATTCTTTGAGTTAGCGCTTGCTAACTTTCGTTCAAAATAAAATCCGCTCCTTGCGGATCTTATAATACAATAATTGCTTCAGCCAATTGTTTATCAATGCTGTAGCGACTGTCCTTGATGGAAACGACGCAGGTCTCTTTGCGATGGGAAACCACCGTAATGGGCTCTCCGCTATAGCAGCCCAGAGAAAAGAGAAATCCGTCTAATTCCTCATCGTCGGTCTCAATCCGATCAATGATGTATTCTTTTCCTTCCTCAGCAGTCCTTAAAGTCATTGGTCATTTCCTCTCGTCTACAAATTAGCCTATGCTAACTACCATCAATATTATAATAACCCCTCGCAAAAATGTCAACGGATTTTCCATAATTTCCATCTATTTTAGCAGGTTGCGCAAGAGAGTTGCACATTGCTAACTGCACTTTTGTGCAATCTG
>JAZNVY010000220.1:0-3074 GCA_045593105.1 Eubacteriales bacterium | reverse complement strand
GCTCATGGTCATGATCATGATCGTGACAGCCGCAATCACAGTCCGGACCGTGCTCATGGTGATGATGCTCGTGGTGATGCTCCAATTCATGGAGGATCTCATCGAGGGTATCCTTTCGTTCCATGGCCGCCAAGATCTGTTTTCCGTCCAGCTGATCCCAGGGCGTTGCAATCACGGTAGCACCCGGGTTCTTTTCCTGCACCAATTTGACTGCCGCCGCTAATTTTTCCTCGCTCAGGTTTTGAGAACGGCTCAAAATGATGCAAGCAGCGTGCTCCAGCTGGTTATCGTAGAATTCCCCGAAGTTTTTGGCGTAGATGCGGCATTTTCCGGCATCCGCCACGGTTGTAAAGGAGTTTAACTTCACATCCTCAAGCTCCAGATTGGTCACCGCCGTGATCACGTCGCTGAGTTTTCCTACGCCGCTGGGCTCGATCAGCACTCTGTCCGGGTGATAGGTTTCCAAAACCTGCTCCAGCGCCTTGCCGAAATCTCCTACCAGACTGCAGCAGATGCAGCCGGAATTCATCTCGGTGATGGCAACGCCGGCCTCTTCCAGAAAACCGCCGTCGATGCCGATCTCACCAAATTCATTTTCAATCAACACTAATTTTTCACCGACATATGCCTCTTCCATCAATTTCTTAATGAGGGTAGTCTTGCCGGCACCCAAAAAACCGCTGAATATATCGATCTTCGTCATAGTTATTCCTCCGCTTTCGTTAACTTTGCAAAGTTGGCCATAATTTTTTTCGTTCCCACGGTATCAAATTGCACTTCCAGCAGGAAGTCGCTTCCCATGGGTGTTTTAGAGACTAAAGTACCGCTGCCAAAGGTCTTGTGCTTGACCCGATCGCCACAGTCAAAATCAAAGGTAGGCGCCGGAGCCGCAGGACGGCGAATCGCCTGCTGGGCAGAAGGCGTCGCAAAACTGCTGCGCACCGGCGATGCGGCACTGCGATTGCCGTAAACCGGCTTGGTAGAGGGCGCACTTCCATAAGACGGTGCACCAAAGGGCGACTTGGGGGATAGATCCTTCACCACCAATGGCGGCAGTTCCTTCAAAAAGGAGCTGGGCATACAAAATTGCGTCCGCCCGTATAGCATCCGCTGGCGGGCGTGTAAAAGATAAAGACACTTTTTCGCCCGGGTCACGCCCACGTACATCAGCCGGCGTTCTTCTTCTATTTCGCCATCGTCCATGCAACGCTGGCTGGGGAAAAGCCCCTCTTCCATACCGATCATAAAGACGTAGTTAAATTCCAAGCCCTTAGCGCTATGAAGGGTCATCAAGACTACACGCTCGTCCTCATCGGTCATCTGATCCAGATCGGTCATCAGCGAGACCTCCTCCAAAAAGCCGGAAAGCTTTCCGTCGGGGTTGTCCTGCTGATACTGCTTCACCGAGGAGCAAAGCTCCATGATGTTATTGATCCGATCCCGCGCCTCATCGGTATCCTCCTGCTCCAGCATGGTGATATAACCGGACTCTCTGGCGACTCGCGCCACCCATTCATCGAGGGGCATCCGCTCCAGCTCCGCGCTTAATTGATCAATGAGCGCCGCAAAGGCCGCGAGTTGCGGAGCCGTGCGGCTAAGCACCGGATACTCCGAAGCACGGCGCATAATCTCCAGCATGGGCAAAAACTCACGCCGAGCAAGCTCTTCCACGTGGGCGATGGTGGTAGCCCCGATCTTACGTTTCGGCTCATTGATGATCCGCTTCAACCG
The DNA here is from genome assembly GCA_045593105.1 of Eubacteriales bacterium. GTDB lineage: Bacteria > Bacillota > Clostridia > Oscillospirales > QAKW01 > QAKW01. Next base: position 1,343 of record JAZNVY010000220.1, on the reverse strand, counting down.
CAGATCGTCCCGCTGATTGTTGACCACCTGGAGATAGGCGAGAATGTCCTTGATCTCCTTGCGTTCGTAGAACCGAAATCCGCCCACTACTTTATAAGGAATACCGCTCTTCACGAAATAACGCTCCACCGAGTTCGCCTGAGCGTTGGTGCGGTAGAGGACGGCAAAATCGCTGAACTTCGCCCCCTGCACCACCCGATCCTGCACTGTCTCGGCGATATAGCGGCTCTCTTCAAAATCATCATTTAACCGCTTGACGTAGATAGGTTCTCCCTTCTCCCCTGCGGTCCAAAGTTTTTTTCCCTTACGCTGGGTATTATGAGCGATCACCGCATTGGCGGCATCCAAAATATTGGCGGTAGAGCGGTAATTCTGCTCCAGACGGATCACCTTGGCGTTGGGAAAATGCTCTTCAAAAAGCAAAATGTTTTCGATGGTAGCGCCGCGGAATTTATAGATGCTCTGATCGTCGTCACCCACCACGCAGATATTCTTGAATTTAGAGGAAAGCAACGCGACCAACCGATACTGTAAAGGGTTGGTATCCTGATACTCGTCCACCATGATATACCGAAAGCGTCCGGCATATTTGGCGAGGATCTCCGGATGGTTCTCAAAGAGCTCCACCGTCTTGAGGATCATATCGTCAAAATCCAGGGCGTTGGCTTCCCGGAGCGCCGCATCGTACCGCGCGTAGATCTTGGCGATCTGCTCCTGCCGAAGATCACGGCCAAAATGCTTGCAATACTCCTCCGGGCTGATGCGCTGATCCTTGGCGTGGGAGATGGCCCATTGCACCGACCGCGCCGGCAAGGTGCTGTCGTCGATCTCCAGGGCTTTCATCGCCGCTTTAATGACACGCTGACCGTCGTCGGTATCGTAAATGGTATAATTGCTGTTGAAGACGCCGTCCACACCGATCTCCGCCCGAAGCACCCGACCGCAAAAGCTATGGAAGGTAGCCGCCGTCACGCCGAAGGCATCCGCCCCCATCATAGCGTCGATCCGGTCACAAAGCTCCTTGGCCGCCTTATTAGTAAAGGTAATGGCCAGGATATGATAGGGCGCGCAAAGCCCCTTGGAAAGCAGATAAGCGATGCGGTTAATGAGCACCGTGGTCTTTCCGCTTCCGGCACCGGCCAGAATAAGGAGCGGTCCATCCGTATAGGCCACCGCTTCGCGCTGGCGTTCATTCATTGCACTTAATTTTTCGTTCAAAACTTCTTGAAGCATATTATCCTCGCATCCGGGGTGAACCAAAAAATCCAACTTTTTAAAACGGAGTTCGGGTTTTCTGGTTCACCCTATTTTCTAAATAATCATTATACTACTTTTGACGATTC
>JAZNVY010000219.1:0-2499 GCA_045593105.1 Eubacteriales bacterium | reverse complement strand
ACTTTTAAAAAGCACCTCCTTATTCTTACTTGAATTATAGACGCTTTTTTTGGCGAATTCAAGGAAAATGACCCAGTTTTTAACATTTGTTCATAAAAAAAGAGAGCCGATGGCTCTCTTTTTAAAAACCCTCATGGGCTTTATTCAAAAATGCTTGAGTTTTAGGGCTTTGGGGATTGCCAAAGACCTCCTCCGGGGTGCCCATCTCTTCGATGACGCCATCCGCCATAAAGACGACTTTATCAGCGACGTTCCGGGCGAATTCCATCTCATGGGTGACCACGATCATGGTACTGCCGGTGTCCTTCAGTTCCTTAATGACCTTCAGCACTTCGCCGGTCAGCTCCGGATCCAGCGCGGAGGTGGGCTCATCGAAGCAAAGGATCTCCGGATTGAGCGCCAGCGCACGGGCGATGGCCACGCGCTGTTTCTGACCGCCGGATAGTTCGCAAGGGTAGGCGTCCACCTTCTCAGAAAGCCCTACCTGCGCCAGAAGGCGCAGTGCGTTTTCGTGAATCTCCTCCGGGGTTCCCTTTTTCAAAAGGGTGGGTGCCAGGGTGATATTCTTCAACACGCTATACTGCGGAAAAAGATTGAAATCCTGGAAAACCAAGCCGAAATGCAACCGCTTTTCCCGAATCTCCGCTTCCTTCAGCGTCTCCGCATTCTCGGTATCATAGAGCACCTTATCGTCCACGATGATCCGCCCGGCGTCGGGCTTTTCCAAAAAGTTCAGACACCGCATCAAGGTGGTCTTTCCGCTGCCGGAGGCACCGATGATGACCAATACCTCTCCCTTTTCCAAGGAGAGATCAATCCCCTTCAGAACTTCTGTTTTTCCAAAGCGTTTATTGATATTTTCAACCTTTAATACTGCCATAATTTAACCTCTGTAATAATCCAATTTCTTTTCGATATAGCCGAAAAGCAGGGTCAGGAGACCGCTGAACGCCAGATAGAAGAAGCCGGTATAGAAAAGGGGCCACAAAATACCGTCGTTACGAACGTAATCCTGCGCCGCCCAGATGATCTCATACACGGTGATGGTACGCGCCAGAGAGGTATCCTTCACCAGGGTAATGATCTCGTTGGACATGGGCGGTACGATACGCTTGACCACCTGCATCAGCACCACCTTAAAGAAGATCTGCGTCTTGGTCATGCCCAGCACGTAGCCGGCCTCATACTGCCCCACCGGAATCCCCTCGATACCACCACGATAGATCTCCGAAAAATAGCAGGCGTAATTGATCACAAAGGCGATCAACGCCGTGACCAAGGGGTCGGCGGCATTCAGGGTACGCAAAAACTCGGTGAGGAAATTATTGATCCCTGCCTGCTCCATCATGGACACCAGCAGACCGGGGCCAAAATAAAAGGCGATCAACTGCAGCATCAGCGGCGTGCCACGGACGACCCAGACGATCAGCTTCATCAAATATTTCAGCGGCTTGAATTTGCTCATGGTGCCGAAGCTGATGATGAGACCCAGAGGCAAGGAAAACAGCAAGGTCATTCCAAAAAGCTTCAGGGTGACCAAAAAGTTTTCCAACAGGTTTAATGTAACTTCAACAAACATCCTTTATCCTTTCAACGCTCAAAAGCAGAGACCCGCATAAAACGGGTCTCTGCCGTTATTTTTTCTTTTAAAATTACTTAGCCAGGTTCAGGTTATACTTTTTAGCCAGAGCAGGCAGAGTACCATCGGTGGTCAGCTCATCCATCAGCGCATTGATCTTTGCGGTCAGATCGGAATCCTTGCGGCAAGCGATGGCATACTCTTCCTCGGTGAGGGAGATGCCGATGCCCAAATCAGCAAAGCTGGTGCCTTCGCCGGTCATGGCCTTTGCCATGGTGATGTCGATGACGCAAGCGTCAGCCTTACCGGCCTTTACTGCAGACATTGCATCGGTCTGCGTAGCGTACTCGGTCACGTTGAACTTATTCTCATTAGCGATATCCTTGCCTGCGGAACCGGCCTCAACGGCGAACTTCAGATCCTTCATGGAAGCGGCGTCTGCATAAGAAGCAACCTTATCTGCCTTCATGACAACGACCTGCGCATTCAGCACATAGGGATCGGTGCAGCTTGCATTCTTCTTCGCTTCCTCGGAAAGGGTCATGCCGTTCCAAACACAGTCGATCTTCTTGGAATTGAGGGTTGCCCACTTATTATCCCAGTCGATGATAACGAACTGAGCTTCAACGCCCAGCTTCTTGGCAACGGCATTAGCAAACTCGGTATCAAAGCCATCCCAGGCACCGTCATCATTCAGGTAGTTCATCGGCTCGTAAACCGTAACACCAACGACCAGCTTACCGGCTTCCTGGATCGTAGCCACATCACCCTTGGGGGTATTGTCCTCGGCGGGCTTTGCACCGCAAGCGGCCATGGTCAGCATCATTACTGCGATGGCGATCAACGCCAGCACTCTTTTCATCATTTTCATTGTTGTATCCTCCAAATTTTATTGCTTTACTTCGCTAAAGTGATAACAT
>JAZNVY010000218.1:0-1878 GCA_045593105.1 Eubacteriales bacterium | reverse complement strand
TCTTCATTGGCAGGCTCCATCGGCGTCAGGGGCAGGCGGAGATAATTCTCACCAAAGCCCAATGCTGCCGTTGCCGCCTTAGCCGGAATGGGGTTGACTTCGCAGAAGAGCGCGTGAACCATGGGCAGGAAGTGCAGCTGCAGTTCCCGGCTGCCCTCGATATCCCCGGCAAAGAATTTATCGCAGATGGCGACGGTCTCCTTGGGGAAGACGTTGGAAAGCACCGAGATCACGCCGATACCGCCCAGCGCCATGATGGGAACGATCTGATCGTCGTTACCGGAATAGATATCCATCTTACCCTTGACCAGCATGGCGGTATCTGCGATCTGGGAAATATCGCCGCTGGCGGCTTTAAGACCTACGATATTGGGGTGCTCTGCCAGCTTTGCGGCGGTGGCAGGCTGAATATTGCAACCGGTCCGGGAAGGAACGTTATAAAGGATAATGGGTTTGTCCACCGCGTCAGCAACGGCTGTATAGGAGGCAATCAGACCGCCCTGAGTCGCTTTATTATAATACGGCGTAACCATCAAAAGGCCGTCTACGCCGGCGGAACAGGCAAATTTGCTCAGCTCAATGGCGTAGGAAGTATCGTTGGAGCCGGTGCCGGCAATGACCGGAATTCTGCCGTCTACGGTACGGACGGTGAAATCCAGAAGCTCCCGGTGCTCCTTATCGCTTAAGGTAGAGCCTTCGCCGGTGGTGCCGGCGGCGATGATGGCGTTGACGCCGTTTTCGATCTGCCAGTTGAGCAGACGGCCGTAGCTTTCATAGTCTACGCCCATTTTGTTCATCGGGGTGACAATTGCGGTGCCGACGCCCTTAAAAATCGGATTGGTCATTTTCATTTCCTCCTAAAAAACCAAAAAAAGATAGTTGCGTCCGGCAACTATCCCTGAAAAAGCAAAGCTTCTGGCAGGGATTCCCCACCAACATCAAATACATTATCATATATCAATTAAAATGTCAATAGTTCGTACTATATAAATATTTGATAATTTTAATATTTTTCAAATCGGGGCGGGATGCCGTTCTATTTTTTGATTATTTCTTTGACGGTCAGGCGGCTTTCTGCGACGGAAAAACGAACCTCCAGTCCACCGAATTCCATGCCGTAGATCCGCTGAGGATCCTTGGCATAGCCGGGGCGCGGATCCTGCGCCAAAACTGCTAAGAGAGCCGGACGTTTTTCCACCGGAACGACCTCTAAAAGATCATCCGGGCAGTTCACCTTTACCGTCCCCTCGCCGGGACCATAGGCAAAGCCGCCCCGTGCCTCGGGATGGGCGTCCGTATAGGGGAGATAGGGCTTGATATCAAAGATGGGTGTTCCGTCTAAAAGATCGGCGCCCGATACCGTCAGCACCGGTCCGTCCGGGGTATGAAGGTCGATCTTTTCGATCTTTACCGAGGAAAGACCCAGAGAATTGGGACGATAGGGGGAGCGGGTGGCGAAAACGCCCATCCGGGTATTACCGCCCAGCCGCGGCGGTCGAACGGTGGGAGACCAGTCCTCCTGCTGCGCTTCGGAAAATTCCCAGATCAGCCAAAGATGGGAGTAGCCTTCCAAACCTCGAAAAGCTTCGGGGTTGCGGTACTCCGGCGTAAAGACGATCTGCGCCGTTGCTTCCTCTACCAGTCCGCTTTGACGAGGAATGCCGAATTTGGCAGTAAAGTCGTTATGGATATGGGCAATGATTTTAAGTTCCATGAGCATACACCTCGCTTTTATTTTAGCAGATATCTTCTTGCTTTGCAAACATTAAAAAAACTTAAGCGTGAATTAAAAAATATTAAGATGACTTTTACGACGCGAAGGGGATAGAATAAAGAAAGAAAGGAGTTTGCCATGACCAGAATTAAACTCAAGGATCG
>JAZNVY010000217.1:0-10165 GCA_045593105.1 Eubacteriales bacterium | reverse complement strand
GTGTAGAAAATGAACAGGAGGAGAATGAAATGAAAAAAATCTTTTCGTTAATTCTTGCATTATTGTTGCTTCTTTCAGTTTGTTCTTGCGCAGAACCTGCGGAGGAGCCGAGGGAAGACCTGAAAAAACGAATTGCTTTTTCGGCGCAATATGTCCGCACCGATGGTTTTAACGAAGAGGAGCATTATCCTCAAGTTCAAGTCGTTACATCGAAAGATGAATTGGATCGCTATTATCGTGAACATAAAGAATTATATCAGTTGGATCGTGCGGAAGAATTGAACTTTAGAACGGCTTGCAAACGCTATGATGATCATTATTTTGAAAAACAAATTTTATTAATGGTTTTATTGGAAGAGCCGAGTGGCTCCAATCGTCATAGGGTTTTGGAGATTACAGAAGAAAATAATCAATTAACGGTTGAAATTCAAAGAATCCTCCCGGAATGGGGAGATGATGACATGGCATTGTGGCACCTGCTGATCGAGCCGGACGCAGGGGTGGGCGCCATGGATGAAGACGCTGTCACTGTCCTTTTAGATGGCAAGAACGTGACGGAGAAAACCGTCTTGGCCGAAAACAGTAATGACTTTGCCAATATGCGCCTTCCGATACCGGAGGGTTGGGAATTTGAGTTGACGAAGCAGGAAGGTGACCGCATTTTCGGCATTAGTTTCTGGCCTGCCGGTCAAACTGAAGGAAAAATATCAATTTATTATTATGATCAGTTTGGGGTTTGCGGAACCGGTCTTGAAAGCGAAGAGATCCCCTTAGGACGGTATACTGCCACAAAAGGGACGTATGATGATAAGCCGATCTGGAGTCATATTATTCTGAATGACGTGCCGGGTTACTATGTGATCTATAATTCCGGAGACAAAGCTTGGTGGAGTGAGTATGGAGAGAAGGCGATGGAGATCCTGGATAAATTGGACGTGGCGGAGGGGTGCCTCGATGAAAGCAGAACCTTGCCGGTGGCCAAAAAGATGTGTAAGATCCAATATGAGACGGTTTCCTCAAAGTTTAATTATAAAAACGGCGACTGGATCTTTACTTTTTATGCAAAAGATCGAAAAGAGTCGCAACAAATCACCGTCCATCCGGATGGTAGCGTTAACTAAATGAAAAATTCCCGTCAGCAAGATGCTGACGGGAATTTACTTATTCTTTGATCATTTGCTGATAGTCGAGGTTTTTAAAGCCTAAGCGGTAGTAGATCTTTTTGGCAGTCTTATTATCCTCCGTTACTTCCAAGCGGAATCGTGCAACGGTATCGCCATAAAGATTGAAAAGTTCCCGGAGTGCTTTATCGGTCAATTTGTGACCGCGAAAATCGGGGGAGACGTAAACCTCTTCGATCCAGACGGTAAGTCCGCCGGCTTCATTGGAATAAGTATGACTTAATAGGCAGTAGCCGGCTGTTTTGCGTTCAAATTGGATAATATAAGCATTGACATAGGGATTTCCGTTTAAGATCTCCTCATAGGTGCGCTCAAAATAGTCTGTGGGTATTTCATGAAGGACGCCGGGTGTGTGGTAAAACTCTTCCATCATCTTCAAAAGTTCGGTGCGATCGTCTTGGGTGATAAAACGCAACCGCTTTCCATCGGGAATGGGGCGTCTGATCAGATCGGGACGCATTTTTTTCGTCATTTTGATGGATTCTTCCTGCTTCCATTTTTCAATAAGCCGATGGTTTCCTTCCATCAGTACGGCAGGGACTTCTTTTTCCATCCAGGTGCGAGGAAGAGAATATTGAGGATGCTCTAAAAGACCGCTGTAATGGCTTTCGTTTTCGTATGAACTTTCCTCAGCCAGGACACCGGGAAGCATTCTGGAAACACAGTCAATTAAAACGCAAGCAGGAAGTTCACCGCCGGTCAGAACATAGTCGCCAATGGAGATCTCTTCATCAACGATTTCGTCCAGTACGCGCTGATCAATGCCCTCATAGTGGCCGCAGAGAACGGCAAGATGGGGAAGGGCACTTAATTCCTTTGCCTTCCTTTGATTGAGTACGGTTCCTCTGGGGGAAACATAAACGGTGTAGGGCTTTTCACTGTTTTTATTGACGATATCCTGCCAGCAATCGTAGATGGGTTGGCATTGCATCACCATGCCGCCACCGCCACCGCATGGGTAATCATCTACCCGGCGATGCTTATCCTTGGAATAGTCCCGGATATTAATGCAGTCAATAGAAATAATATCATTCTTTCTGGCACGGCCGATAATACTTTCGTTTAATACGTTATCAACCATTTCCGGAAATAACGTCATAATTGTAAATTTCATTCAAATAACCCCTGTAACGGACGGATTTTAATAATTTTGTTTTCTAGATCGATCGTAATCACCACGTCATCGATTTTAGGAACCAACAAAACACGGTCGCCGGTTACTTCAAAGACATCGTTCGCACCGGTTGGAATAACGCTAGTGACTTTACCGTAGACTTCACCGGTGTCAATGTCTTGAACTTCTAAGCCGATGATATCGTCGATGAAATAACGGCCATCCTCAAGATTGACGTCTTTTTTATTTAAGTATACGAATTTGCCTACCATTTTTTCGGCATCTTCAATTTTTTCGATCCCTTTCAGATGGATCAGCGCTTGCCCTTTATGAACACGGGCGGCGGTGACTTGGTAAGGCTGATTATCCACGTATAGTTTTTTGACCCGGCAGAGGAAATCTGCGTCATCGCAGTAGGGAAAGACACGCATATCTCCGCGCAGTGCGTGCGTATTAATGATCTTTCCCGCTTGAAGTAACTCTTTTGACATAGAAAAATGTCCTCCGAAGTATTAATTAGGTTTATTATATATGATTTTTTGTAAAAAAACAACAGCTCTGCGAAAATTCACAGAGCTGCGGATAAAACCCCGATTATCGGATCTCGACGACCACTTTTTTCGGCATTTTAAAGGAAGCAGATTTTACAATGGAACGGATGGCCTTGGCAATCTTGCCGTGTTTGCCGATCACGCGACCCATATCATCTGCTGCAACGTGCAATTCATAAACGATTGCATCTTCGGTTTCAGACTCGGTAACCGAAACGGCTTCCGGTTCTTCTACCAGTGATTGCGCCAGGTAAATAATGAGTTCTTTCATGATACGTCCTCTCGATTAGAGAATTTCCTGCTTCTTCAGCAGAGCCTTGACCGTATCGGTGGGTTGAGCGCCGTTCTTGATCCAAGCCTTAGCCTTCTCGCCGTCGATGGTGACGGTAGCGGGCTCGGTGCAAGGATTATAGGTGCCGATCTCCTCAATAAATCTGCCATCACGGGGATAGCGAGAATCAGCAACAACGATCCGGTAGGTGGGGGCCTTCTTGGCTCCGAGTCTTCTTAATCTGATTTTAACTGCCATTCTACATTCACTCCTTTCAAAAATCTCTTATTAAAAACCAAAACCCCGGCGTCTGCCTTTTTTGGATTTCAGTTGTTTAACCATTTTTTGCATTTGGTCGAATTGCTTGAGTAGGCGATTGACCATTTCTACGGATGTACCGCTGCCTGCAGCGATTCTTCTGCGCCGGGAAGCGTTCATCAGCGAGGGATTCTCGCGTTCCTCGTGGGTCATGGAGAGGATGATCGCTTCAGTGCGCGCCAGTTGACGCTCATCGATCTTGACATCCTTCATCTGCGCTGCATTGACCCCGGGCATCATGCCTAGTAAATTTTCCAGCGGTCCCATTTTTTTGATCTGACGCATCTGATCCAGGAAATCCTGCAAGGTGAATTTATTTTTTCGCAGTTTTTCTTCCAGCGCCAATGCCTCTTTTTCATCGTAGGCTTCCTGCGCCTTATCAATGAGGGAGAGGACGTCGCCCATTCCCAAAATACGGGATGCCATCCGATCGGGATGGAAGGGCTCTATATCGGTAAGCTTTTCGCCTACGCCGGCAAATTTGATGGGCTTGCCGGTGATATATTTAACAGAGAGGGCGGCACCGCCGCGGGTATCGCCGTCCAACTTAGTCAATACAACGCCGTCGATATCCAAAAGGTTATTAAAGCTTTCGGCTACGTTGACTGCATCCTGACCGGTCATGGCGTCCACCACCAGGAGAATTTCCTGAGGATTGACGGCGGATTTGATATTGGATAGTTCATCCATCAAAGCATCGTCAATATGCAGGCGGCCGGCAGTATCCAAAATCACCAGATCATTGCCATACTTTTTAGCGTGGGCGATGGCTTCCTTGGCGATTTTGACCGGATTCTTTTCACCGTCTATTTTAAAGACGGGAACTTCGACTCCTTGGCCGACGATCTCCAACTGGGTAATTGCGGCAGGACGATACACGTCGCAAGCGACCAACAGGGGACGGCGACCTTTCTTTTTAAAATAACCGGCGATCTTTCCGCTTTGAGTCGTTTTACCGGTACCCTGCAAACCGACCATCATGACGATGGTGGGGGGATTGGATGCCATCTTAATGGTGGCGGTCTCGGAGCCCATCAAGGCGGTCAATTCTTCGTTGACGATCTTGACGACCTGCTGAGCCGGGGTGAGACTTTCCAGTACGTCACTGCCGACGCAGCGCTCCGATACCTTGCCGATAAATTCCTTGACGACCTTGAAGTTTACGTCTGCCTCTAAAAGTGCCAGCTTGATTTCGCGCATAGCGGTCTTGACATCCGCTTCGGTCAAATGTCCATGCTGGCGAAGATTTTTAAAGGCACGCGCAAGTTTTTCGCTTAATCCTTCAAATGCCATTCTTACTCTTGCTCCTCAAAGCTGCTTGCGATGGAGATGATCTCCTCTGCAAACTGGTTGATCTCCGGCGTCTTTTGATGCCGATTATTAAAATCACGAATATTCATTGCCAGGTTGCTGATTTGCTCCATCTGATCCTCCAGCCCGGCATAGCGTTTAAAAAAGCCAAGGCTTGCTTCGGTCTCGGTCAGAAACTGCTCGCCGCGCTTGATATTATCGCGCACACCCTGACGGGTAATGTTCATGTGCTGGGCAATCTCGGAAAGGGAGAGATCTTCGTTATAATATAATTCCAAGGCGTCTTTCATTTTTGGCGCCAGAATATTGCCATAGAAATCAATCAGCAGGGAAAAATGCAGGTCTTTCACTGTGTTTTTTCACTCCTTCAATGTAATGTAAAGAAAATTACTTTACACATTATAATGGATATCTCTCATTTTGTCAAGAGTAAAAATGTAAAATATAATCTTTTTTATTATATAAACTTGACAATTATTTAAAATGTGGTATATTTTAAGAGTATGACTATGACGAAAAATCCCGCTTTTTCAGTTGCTTTCAGAGAAAAAGGTGTATGGTGTGAGCCTTTGGCAAAGGGAGATGCGGTGGCTGTTTTTCTGAGTAATACCGTATGCTGGCGTTAACGCGTGAAATGAGTGGCACTTTCAGTGCAATCAGGGTGGTACCGCGGATTGATCCGTCCCTGTTTGATCTGAGGGTGCTTTTATATTTTTGGAGGAGAAAAACGTTTTATGAAGTACATGGGTTTGAATGAGATCAGAGAAAAGTATCTTTCTTTTTTTGAGTCGAAGGGTCATTTACGGCTCAATAGCTTTTCCTTGGTGCCTAATAATGATAAGTCGCTTTTGCTGATCAATTCCGGCATGGCGCCGATGAAGAAATACTTTACCGGTGAAGTGACTCCGCCCTGTAACCGTGTCACCACCTGTCAGAAATGTATTCGTACGCCGGACTTGGAACGTGTCGGCCATACTGCGCGGCACGGCACTTATTTTGAGATGCTGGGTAACTTTTCTTTCGGCGATTATTTTAAGGAGCAGGCGATTGCCTGGGCTTGGGAATTTTTGACCGAGACCATGGAGATCCCCGGCGATTTGCTTTGGCCCTCTATTTATGAGAGCGACGATGAAGCATATGCCATTTGGCGTGATCAGATCGGTGTGCCGGAAGAGCATATCGTACGTCTTGGTAAGGCTGATAACTTCTGGGAGCATGGAACCGGCCCCTGCGGTCCTTGCAGCGAGATCTATTTTGATCGCGGTGAGAAATATGGCTGTGGTTCTCCTGACTGTAAGCCCGGTTGTGATTGCGATCGATATATGGAAATTTGGAACAACGTTTTCTCCCAGTTTAACAATATGGGGGATGGTACCTATACCGAATTGGAGCATAAAAATATCGACACCGGTATGGGTCTGGAACGACTGGCTTGTGTGATGCAAGGGGTCGATAATATGTTTGAAGTAGATACTATCCGTAATATACTGGATCGTGTCTGCGCGCTGGCTAACGTTACCTACGGTGTGGATGCTAAAAAGGATATTTCTATTCGTGCGATCACCGATCATGCCAGAGCTTCTACCTTTATGATCTGCGACGGTATTATTCCTTCTAACGAGGGACGTGGCTACGTCCTGCGCCGGTTAATTCGCCGGGCAGCTCGCCACGGAAAGCTTCTGGGCATTAACGATGCCTTTTTGCCGGAGCTTTGCGACGTCGTTATCCGCGAGAATAAAGACGGATATCCCGAATTGGTGGAGAAGGAAAGCTTGATCAAAAAGGTCATTTCTTATGAAGAGGCTTCTTTTGCAAAGACCATCGATCAGGGTCTTGCCATCCTGGAAGAGTTGACTGCAAATGGCGGAACTCTTTCTGGTAAGGATGCCTTCAAGCTTTATGATACCTATGGATTTCCTCTTGATCTGACCCGTGATATCCTGGAAGAAAAGGGCATGACGGTAGACGAAGAGGGCTTTGCTAAATTAATGGAAGAGCAGCGCACGAAGGCGCGTACTTCTCGGAAAGCAGCAGATGCCGAGTCTTGGAAGAGCGACGGCGTTTCCTTGGACGGCATTTCTGCTACGGAGTTTATCGGCTATACCAATGAATGTGCTGAAGCCAAGATCGTGGCTTTGGTGGCTGACGGAGAGCAGAAAGAGACCGTCCTCGAAGGCGAAAAGGCTATTCTTATCTTGGATCAAACTCCGTTTTACGGCGAGGGCGGCGGCCAGGTCGGTGATACCGGCGTGATCACCTGCGGTGATGCGCGGTTTGCAGTTGAAAATACCACTAAAAATGCATCGGGTGTATTTATGCATCTGGGCGTTTTGGAAAGTGGCGCTTTGAGCGTAGGGGACAAGGTGGAGGCTGCGATTGATGCAGAGCGTCGCTCTGCTATTCGCCGCAACCATACCGCGGCGCATCTTTTACAGGCGGCTTTACGTGAGGTTTTGGGAAATCACGTTGAGCAGGCCGGTCAGTTGGTGAATGACCATGCAGTACGGTTTGATTTCACTCATTTTTCGGCTTTGACTGCAGAAGAATTGAAAGCGGTCGAGGCGCGTGTTAACGAGATTATCCTCGGCGGAATCGAAGTTCTGAACTACGAGACCGGTATTGAAGAGGCGCGTGCCAAGGGTGCAATGGCACTCTTTGGCGAAAAGTATGGTGACCGCGTGCGCATCGTGGAGATCCCCGGCGCTTCTATTGAACTTTGCGGCGGTACCCACGTGCAGAATACCGGTAAGATGGGTCTTTTCAAGATCATCAGCGAAAACGGCGTGGCTTCCGGCGTTCGCCGTATTGAGGCCGTGACCGGATGTGGTGTATTGGAGCTTTTAAATCAGTATCAAACCGAAATTGCCAAGGCGGCTGCGGCTTTGAAATGTAACTCTCCTCAAAATCTCTTGCCGAAGTGTCAGTCTTTGATGGAAGAGGTTAAAACCTTGAATGCGGCTTTGGCCGCCGCTAATAAAAAGATGGCGGAGCAACAGTCCGGATCTATGTTTGATAACGCGGTTGAGGTGAATGGAATCCAGATCGTTACCTCCATGCTGAAGGACGGAGACGTCAAGACCTTGCGTGAATTGGGCGATGATCTGAAAGCTAATCACAGCAATTTCGTGGCGGTTCTGGCTAACGTTGCCGGTGCGAAAGGTAATCTTTTGACCGTCTGCAGTAAAGAAGCCATCGAAAAGGGCGTCATGGCCGGAAAACTGGTCAGCCTGGTCGCCGGGGTGACCGGTGGTAAGGGCGGCGGAAAGCCGGATAGCGCTATGGCCGGAATGGGTGATTCTTCTAAGGCAGAAGAGGCGCTCGCCAGTGTAGTCGGCTTTGTGACTGAGATGATGAAGTGAGGGTGAATGAAATGACGGATTGTATTTTCTGTAAGATTGCGGCAGGGGAGATCCCCAGCAATAAGGTCTATGAGGATGAGCAGGTCTTGGCTTTCTATGATCTCAATCCCATGGCAAAGGTGCACGTTCTTGTGATCCCCAAAATGCATATTGCCAATATGTTGGAGATCAATGAGGAGAATAGTGCAGTCGTGGCACATATCTTCGAGGTTATTGCAAAGATCGCTAAGGATTTAAAATTGGAAAAAGGTTTTCGTGTTGTCAGCAACTGCAACGAATATGCAGGGCAGAGCGTTTTCCATCTTCATTATCATATTTTAGGCGGCGAACAGCTTTCGCTGACCATGTGTTAAGGAGGGTATCATGGCTACATATAAATTAAAAGTGGCAGGTTTGGAGCGAGATCTTCCAATCTGTCCGGTGAATGAGCATCTGGATATTGCCGGCTTTGTGATTTTCGGCGATGTGGAATTAACGGAGGCTTGCGCCCGTGATTTGATTAAAAAAATGCCGCCTCATGATATTATGATTACTGCGGAATCCAAGGGAATTCCTTTGATTCACGAAATGGCGCGGCAGAACGGAGAAAATCGGTATATTTTGGCTCGAAAAGCGCCAAAACTCTATATGACAGATCTTTTTACGGTTGAGGTGAAGTCCATCACCACCGACCATAAGCAGGTTCTTTGTATTGACGGGAAGGACGCAGAGGCTATGCGCGGGAAACGCGTGGTGATCGTCGATGATGTGATCTCCACCGGTGAGTCTCTTCGCGCTTTGGAACAATTGGTAGAGTCGGCCGGCGGCGAAATCGTCGCAAAAATGGCAATTTTGGCAGAGGGGGATGCCGTTGAGCGTGATGATATTATTACGCTGGCTCCCTTGCCGCTGTTCTTTAAATAATAGGAGGTTTAATATGGCTGAATTAAAACCCAATGAAGGAAAAAATGAGATAATTGAGGTGGACGGTATCCGCTATCGTCGGTTGCCCATCAAGACCCACGTGATCACTGATCAGGATCAGATCGAGGATGTCTGCGAAAAGTATGCAAAGGATATGATGGAAGAAGGGGACGTACTCTTTATTTCGGAGAAGTGCGTTGCTTGCACCCAAAAGCGTGCTATTCCCATGGAGGAAATTAAGCCGCGTCCGTTGGCGAAATTGCTTTGCAAATTCGTATATAAATCTCCTTACGGTATTGGTTTGAGTATTCCGCAAACCATGGAGATGGCACTGCAGGAATGCGGTACGTTGAAGATCCTTTTTGCAGCGTTCTGCTCCGCTATCGGTAAACTCTTTGGAAAGCGCGGTATTTTCTATAATATTGCCGGCGCGAAGGCTCGCTCCATTGATGGCCCTTGCGATTGCACCATTCCGCCGTATAACCATTATGTGGTACTTGGTCCCCGTGATCCCGATAAGGTTGCGGTGCAGATCAAAGAACGGATCGGCTTTGACGCCTGCGTTGTGGATATCAACGATATTGACGGCGTAATTTTAGGTGTATCGGATGAAAGCATGGATCGCGATCTCTATGCCCGTATTTTAAAGGACAACCCCTTGGGTCAAAGCGGACAGCAGACCCCGATGGGTATCATTCGTAAAGCATAAAAAAATCCCCCTATAAAGGGGGGATTTTTTTATTGGCCAATTAAGCCATTTTCGTCGTAATCAATGATTTCAATCGACATAGGTTCATTTCTGAAATCACCTTTCCAACGAACAGGGCAGTAGTTCTCCGTAAAACCATGGAGATTGTCCTCTTTCTTTTCTTCCGGCAGAACTGTTTGTGTCGTTCCGACCATTTGCTCCCAAAAAGCATGGCGGCTTTTTTGCTCAATGCTTTCCATTTCTTTGACGCGCTTTGCTTTGACCGCTTTTGATAATTGGCCTTTCATTGCGGCGGCTTTGGTGCCTTCACGCGGAGAGTAGGGGAAAATATGGATTTTGGCAAAACCGATTTTTTCGGCAAAGCGAAGACTCTCCACAAAATTCTCTTCAGTTTCACCTGGAAATCCGACGATGATATCGGTTGTGATGGAGCATCCGGGGAAAGTAT
>JAZNVY010000216.1:0-2389 GCA_045593105.1 Eubacteriales bacterium | reverse complement strand
TTGTCTTCCTAAGACCGCTTGGCCTCCGACTTGGTTTACATAATGAAACATTTTCGGGTTAAACTATCCGGAAAAGGGGATATCGCTGAAGCGATTGTCACCTCCGGCGGTGTGGACGTGCGGCAGGTGGATCCTCGTACGATGGAATCAAAAATAATTTCAGGACTATATTTTGCCGGTGAACTTTTGGATGTGGATGCGGTGACCGGCGGTTATAATTTACAAATTGCCTATTCAACCGGCTATTTGGCCGGCAGATCGGCAGCGAAGGAGAATAAAAATGGGAATTAACGTAGCAATTGACGGCCCCAGCGGTGCCGGAAAAAGTACCCTTTCAAGAAAACTGGCTGAAAAACTGAATTATATTTATGTGGATACCGGTGCGCTTTATCGTACCGTGGGTCTTTATATCTATCGTAATGGCATTGATCCCAAAGATGACGATTGTGTGGCGAAGGCTCTGCCGGAGATCAACGTTGGCTTGCGGTTTATTAATAGCGAGCAACACGTTTATCTTAACGGTGAGGACGTTTCGGCTGACATTCGGTTGCATGAAGTGAGCCAGTACGCCTCCTTGGTCAGTGCCATTCCGGCCGTGCGTCAATTTTTGTTTGACACACAGCGAAAAATGGCGGCTGAAAATGATGTCATTATGGACGGTCGTGATATCGGAACCGTAGTTCTGCCCAATGCGGACGTTAAGATCTTTTTGACTGCAAGTGCGGAGGTGCGTGCACGCCGTCGGTATAATGAGCTTCTTGAACGGGGGCAGGAAGTGGATTACGAGCAAATTTTAGCTGACGTCAATCAGCGTGACTATCAGGATATGAACCGTCCGGTAGCACCCTTGAAACCGGCGGAGGACAGCGTGATTTTGGACACCTCCGATTGTTCTTTTGATGAGGCTCTGGCATTGCTTTATAAAACGATTAAAGAAAGGTTAAATGACCAAGAATGAAAATTGAAGTCATTGAACACGCCGGGTTTTGCTTTGGTGTATCTCGTGCTGTTGAGTTTTTGAATAAGGAAATTGAGGCCGGAACGAAGCCGATCTATACGGTGGGTCCGATTATTCATAATCCCCAGATTATTGATGAAATGACGGAGCGTGGCGTGCGGATCGCTGATAAGGTGCAGGATATTCCGGATGATGGAGTGGCCGTGATCCGTGCCCATGGAATTCCTCAAGAAGATCTCGCATATCTTCGCGAGAAGAAGATACGCTTTGTGGATGCTACTTGTCCGTTTGTTGAGAAGATTCATCGTATCGTAGAAAATGAAGCGGAGAATACCATTCTTATCGGTGGTAATCCCGATCATCCTGAGGTGATCGGGATCCATAGCTATTGCGGTGCGCACACTTTTGTCTTCAAAAATGCGGAAGAATTGGAAAAAATGGCGGAAGAAATCAAAAGTTTTTCGTCAAAATACATAGTAGTTGTTTGGCAAACGACATTTAATTTAATCGAATTCGAAAAATGTTGCGGTTTTCTCAAAAAAAACTTTGAAAATCTGAAACTTTATGATACAATATGTAAAGCAACTCAAATTAGGCAGCAAGAAACGGCTGCTTTAGCTTCGAAATGCGACGCCATGATCGTCATTGGCGGCAGGCAGAGTTCCAATACGGCAAAGCTTTTTTCCATTGCGAAGGAAGCGTGCCCCTGCTCGGTTTTGATCGAGCAAGCAAACGAGGTACCAATAAATTTATTATATAAAGAGAGGATTGGTATTGCAGCCGGGGCTTCCACACCCGTCTGTATCATCGAGGAGGTAAAACAAATTATGTCGGAACAAAATGTCAACTTGGTTGAGGAAGAATTGACCTTTGAGCAGATGCTTGAGAATTCCTTGAAAGTAATTAGTAATGGAGATAGGGTGAAAGGCATTGTTGTCGGAATCAATCCTTCTGAAGTCAAGGTTGATCTTGGCACGAAGTATTCCGGTTTCATTACCCGGGATAACTTTTCCAATGATCCGTCTGTCGATCTGATGACTGCCGTTGCAGTCGGTGATGAGATCGAGTGCATCGCTTTGAGAGTGAATGACGTTGAGGGTACTGTTGCCCTGTCTAAGAAGAAAGTAGACGCTATGGCTGGCTTTGAGAAGCTGGAGAAGGCTTGCGAAGAGAAGGAAACCCTCGAGGGTAAGGTCGTTGAAGTGACCAACGGCGGTCTGACCGTTATGATCGACGGTTCCCGCGTATTCGTTCCCAAGTCTCTGTCCGGTAAGCCCCGTGGCTTTGAATTTGATACAATGATGAACGAGACTGTTGAGCTGCAGATCGCTGAGATCTCTGTCGTTCGCGGCCGTAAGAAGGTTATCGGTTCCATGCGCGCTCTTGAGGCTGAGAAGCGTAAGGCTGCCCGCAAGGAATTCTGGGATAATG
>JAZNVY010000215.1:0-3649 GCA_045593105.1 Eubacteriales bacterium | reverse complement strand
TTCCCTCCTGAAATTGATCAATTAGTGGCAGCCGCCGCAGGTAGAACAATCGTGCGTACATCCGGTAGGTTCTTCACCGGTCACATAGAAAGAAATGACACCGTTTACCTGACCCATCAGTTCCTTCACTGCCTTGGCAGCTTCCTGCATGGCGATCATCTTTTCATTTGCCATGATTTTTTCATAGACGCCTTTGATCCGCTCTTCGATCTCCGCAATACGCTCCGGCTCCTGCTCTTCCGCGTCGGAAAGAGACATCATGGTCATCCGATGAAGATTAAACTCCTGCACCAACTTCTGAACCGCTTCGTCCTGATCATAAGCGGCCTTGGCGGCATTATACTTCATGATCTGCTCACTGCTCTGCAGGAGAGCGCCTAATTCTTTTGCTTTTTCAATAATTTCAGTCATTTTTATTACTCCTTTATTTTTCCATCCAAAGACCAGCTTTTGGCTTTGGTGATCGTTACGTCGCAAAATCCACCGATCAGATCGGCGTTTCCGGGGAAATCAACCGTCTTTCCTCCGGCCGTTTTGCCGGAAAGGGTGTTGGGATCGTTTTTACTAAAGGACTCCACGTACACCCGTAAGGTTTTCCCTTCCAGCTCTTTATTCCTTTTAAGACAGACCGCATGCTGAAGCTCCAGCAGTCGGTTGAAACGCTCTTTTTGAACCGATTCTTCTACCTGATTGTCATAAAGCGCCGCCTTCGTACCGGTACGTTTGGAATAAATAAAGGTGAATAGATTATCAAACTGCACCTTATCCACCAAGTCCAGTGTCTTTTGGAAATCCTCCTCGGTCTCGCCGGGAAAACCGACGATGACGTCGCTGGTCACCACCACGTCCGGCATGACCTTTCGGGCATATTCGATCAAGCTATAATAAGAGTCGGCGGTATAATTTCGGTTCATCTCCCGAAGAATACGGTCACTACCTGCTTGGAACGGCAGTTGAAGCTGATGGCAGACCTTTTTGCACTTCGCCATGGTGTCTAAAAGCTTGATACTGCAATCCTTGGGGTGGCTGGTCGTAAAACGGATCCAGAAATCCCCCTCAATTTGATCGATGGCCGCCAGAAGGTCGGCAAAGTCCATCTCCCCCTCCAGATCCTTACCGTAAGAATTCACGTTTTGCCCCAAAAGGGTAATATCCTTATAGCCGCTTTCGACCAATTCTTTTACTTCGCGAAGAATTTGCGCACTTGCACGGCTACGTTCCCGTCCACGCACATACGGAACGATACAATAGGTGCAAAAATTATTGCATCCATACATGACCGAGACCCAGGCTTTATGAGCGTCATCACGGACGATCGGAAGATCCTCCGCAATCTCCGGCTTTTCCAGACGGGTAAAGACCTTACTGCGATCTTTCAAGACCTGATCGATCATCGCCGGCAGATCGGGAATCAGCGATGGCCCAAACACGATATCGACGTGCTTATACTTGCTTTTAATTTGATTCTGCACCGTTTCCTGCTGCATCATGCATCCGCACAAAATAATCAGCATCTCCGGACGGGCAGCCTTTAAAGATTTCAAAGCACCTACATTGCCATAGACCTTCAGTTCCGCATGCTCGCGCACTGCACAGGTATTAAAAAGAACCAAGTCGGCAGCTTCGGTTTCCTCCGTAAAGCTATATCCCATCTCAGCAAGCATTCCTTTGATCCGCTCGCTGTCTGCCACGTTTTGCTGGCAGCCATATGTACGGACGCAAGCCAGAGGAGTTCGGTTTGAAGCCACCTGCAGGCGAATGCGCGCCATCAGCTCCGCTCTATTCAATTGTCCTGCATCAGACATTGCTTGTTTACTCATCAAAACATAATGCTCCATGATAAAATATTATATTTTAGTATAACATAATAATATAGTTATGTCTATAGATGTTTTTTAAAAAATAAATAAAAATATTGGCAAAACAAAAAAGAGTCCGACGTAAAGCCGGACTCTTTTCAACTCAATAAAGAAGCGTATAAACGGCACACTCCCAGGGCTTCCATTCAGTGCAATCCAGGGCGTGTTCCAGATCGGTATAACTATTTAGTTCCTGCTTCCAGGTATGCGCTTTTAACTCCGCAGGCAGCTCGAAAGTAACCACCTCATCCGATTTATTGGCAATCACCAAAAGCTTTTGACGGGCACAGGTACGGGTATACATGATAATTTGAGGATGATCCCCATCGCAGAATTCAAGATCACCGTCCAGAATTGCCGGATGGGTCTTACGCATTGCAATCAATTTTTGATAATAAGCAAATACTGAATCAGGCGATTTACGATCAGCCTCAAGGTTGATCTCAGAATAACTGGGATTGACCTTCATCCAAGGTTTTCCGGTGGTAAAGCCGGCATTTTCGGTGGCGTCCCATTGATACGGCGTACGGGCATTATCACGGCTTCTGGGACCAACTTTAAGAATTGCTTCTTTGGGATCCACTCCATTATGAACCATAGCATTATAGTCGCCGATGGTATAACAACAGTCGTAGTCCTCAATGGAATCAAACTGTACGTTGACCATTCCGATCTCATCACCTTGATACATATAGGGCGTACCGGGGGTGGTGTGCTGCAGAGTTGCAATCATCTTTGCAGACGGGATACGATACTCTTTATCGTTGCCATTCTTAGAAACGATCCGCTGCGAATCATGATTGGAGAAGCATTGGGTTGCCCAACAGTTATACTGACTCAGAGCAGCCCAATCGGATTGCCGCTTACGGAAATCATCCGGTGTAAAGGATGGGGTGGTTCTTCCGCCCAGCGCATTGGTATAAACAGACGAAACCTGCTCGGCACCTTCGCTGATATAAGAAGCCGCATTTTGGGCGTTAATTCCTGCCCCCTCACCCACAGTATAGCAATCGTAGGGCTTGAAGACGTTGAGCCAGATATCGTGCAGGATCTCATGAATTCCTTCCACACAGGTACACATTGTCCTGTCTAAAATAAATCCATTGCGATCCAGCTCAGGATTGGTTGCTTTGACGTTATCAGGGAAGCCCTCCGGCTTTTTGAGTCGGGTAAAGATATCCAGACGGAAGCCGTCTACCCCAAGATCCAGCCAGAAACGAAGCATCTTGTAGATCTCCTGACGGAGCGGTTCATACTCCCAATTCAGATCCGGCATCTTCTTGGAATACTGATGCAAATAATATTCGCCGGTCAACTCATCAAATTCCCAAGCAGAACCGTTACCCTCACGGAACCGGTTGCCCCAGTTATTGGGTTCCGAACCGTCCGGCTTGGGCGGCTGCCAGATATAATAGTTTCGATAGGGATTATCCTTGCTCTTACGGGACTCCTGGAACCAGACGCACTCATCGGAGGAATGGTTCAAAACTTGATCCATAATCACCTTAATTCCCATTTCATGCGCCTTATTTAAAAGGATCTTAAAATCCTCCAAGGTACCATAGGCCGGTTCAATATCATAATAGTCAGATACATCGTAGCCGTTATCCACCTGCGGCGATTTATAGATGGGAGAAAACCAAATACAGTCTACCCCTAAATCTTTGATCATAGGAAGTTTGGAGATTACGCCGGGAATATCACCAATTCCATCACCGTTTGAATCGCAAAAGCTTTTGCAATAGATCTCATAGACAACCGCTTCCTGCCACCATTTCTTCTGCATATAA
>JAZNVY010000214.1:0-10357 GCA_045593105.1 Eubacteriales bacterium | reverse complement strand
GGCGGCTGCCGCTTCCAGCTCGGGGGAGGAGAATTGCCCGTAATTGATGGCGCTCCCCGTCTGATAGAGGGCAGTATTCAAGGTACGGCCGGTCTTGACCTCACCCAAATAGAGTTCATATTCGCCCTTCGCCAGACGCGCATTATAGACCTCCCGACTGACGGTCTCCACATGGATCTTTACCCCCGAAAGCGCCAGGCTATCCGCCACCGCTCCGGCAGTATCCCCGTGCACGCCGCTCCCTTCTGCTACCAAAAGGGAGAAGGTCAATTGCTTTCCATCCGCATCCAGCAGAACGTTCTCTTTCAAATTCAGCCCCAAAGCCGCAGCCTTGGTCTTCTTTTCCGGGTCAGTCCAATTTTTATCCTGCTTAAGCCCCTCCGCCTTATACCAGGGAGACTGGAAGGGATACGCCGTGGCATTCGCCTGGCTTAAGAGAACGCTCTCCGCCAGCTTTTCCCGACCGATCAGACCGCTGAGAAAACCTCTCAGCTCCGCATTGGCCAGCAGACCGCTTTGGCAATTGACGCCCAGATATAATAAATTATCTCCGGCATAGGTCTGCACCTGAAAATCCTTACCGCCGGAAAAAACCAATTCGCTCTCGGCAGAAGCAAAATAGACGTCCAAAAGTCCCACAGAAAACATCTCTTGCCGTTCCTTTTCATTGGCAGGCTTTTTCAGATGGATCACCGAAATGGAAGGAATGGTGAAGTACTGGGGATTGGGGGTAAGCACCAGCTCGCCGCCCCGTTCTCCGAATTGATAGGGTCCGCAACCGATCTTAGCCCCTTTTTTGACCACCGGAATATCCAGACAATTGATAAAATCCACGTCCGGCTGCTGCAGGGTGACCGTCAAGGTACGGTCGTCGGTAACGGTAAATCTCTTTACGTTTTTTAAGCGGTTATAGTAGGGCGAGGTCGGCGTATTCCGGATCAACTTCCATCCGTCCGCCACGTCCTCCGCCGTCACGCCGGAACCGTCGCTGAATTTCAATCCGCTTTTCAGCAGGATCTTCGCCTCAGTTCCTTCCAGCGTCACCTGCTCTGCCAAGACGTACTCTGCCTTCAGCGCGCCGTTCAAGCGGATGAGCGGGCTATAGACCAATTTTAATAATTCATGATTTTCACTGTTGGTGGCGGTCAGGGGATGGGTGTCCATATCCTCATAAAAGATCATGGAAATATAGTCCCGAGCCGGAAGCACCTCCGCCGTTTCTTCGCCGGCATTGCCATACGCACCCGGCTGGTTTTGCACCTTTTCCGGATCAATGGCTTCTCCGGAGCACCCGCTCAGCGCAAAAATCACCGTGGCCAGCACCAACCAAAGTATCCATTTTTTCATTTTATTCCTCCATTGCAATGGCTCCAATGAGGTTTCCGCGCATTCCATTTGTATACCGATGGGAATAAAAGTCGCGATTATTACACACTGTACAAATTTTTGCGGTATAAATATGGTCTTTTACCAGTCCGGCCTCTTGCAAAACGATTTCGTTGGCACGCCATAGATCCACCATAGTATGCCCTTCACGTCGGGACGGAACAATTGGTAGATTTATACCGAATTGATCGGTGAACTCCTTTTGCACCTCCGGCCCCACCTCAAAACAGCAGGGTCCGATCGAGGGGCCGATGGCGGCAATGATCTGCTCCGGACGAGCGCCAAGGGCGGTCATCTTGCGCACTGCTTCGGCGGCAATTCCACCCACAGTTCCGCGCCAGCCGGCGTGCACCGCGGCGACGATACCGGCATCAGGATCGGCCAGCAGGAGAGGGACGCAGTCTGCCGTGAAACAAATCAGACCCAGTCCTTTCGTGGCGGTCACCAGCCCATCGGTATCTCTCAGTTTCCGATGCCGGCCTTGATTTTTATATTCCTCATCCACCGTTGCCACGCAAGCGGTATGAGTCTGATGGGTCAAGACGAGGCTCTCAAAGGGCAGTCCGTTTGCAAGGGAAAAACGGCGGAAATTCTCATCCACACGCTCCTCCGGTTCTCGCGCATAGGAAAAGCTCATGGACGCCAGATACCCTTCGCTGACGCCCCCATGACGGGTGGAAAAACCGTGCCGCAGTCCCGGGATCGCATCCAGCGCCCGGCACTTCAAGGTCACCACCCCATCCTTATTTTCCAAATAAAACTCCCGATCCATAGTTGCCTCCATACGTTATCAATTTATTATACTATATTTTTCCGTCCCGTTCAAGTATTATCCTTGCTTTTTTCTTTCCTATTCTATATAATAGAAGCATCCGGCTTGAAAGGAGCTTGATCCATGAAAAACAGTCTTAAATATATTCGCACCGGTCTGATCGTCATGGCAGTGATACTGGTGTTTATTCTCTCTTTCTTTATCATCTCTTCTCTGACCAAGGAACCGGCATATGCTCCGGACGTTACCGGCGTCACCGCTGACGGCAGATCCTTATACTCCCTTTCGGATAATTTGGGCAAAACCGGAACCTTACTGGTCTTTTTTGACCATGATACCGATAAGGCCGTCACCGCCATGCAGCTGATCTCCAAAGTGGCGCCGGAATATCATGTGGATGTGGTGGCAGTCGCCACCGGAAAGGGAACCATCGAGGAGCAAACGGCGATCCTTCGGGAAAAGGAGATCACCGTCTTTCCTCATACGCTTTTCGATCTAAAAGGAGAGATGGCCAAGGCGTACAACATCGGGGAGACTCCCATCCTTTATTTTATCGACAAAAACGGGATGATCACCGACGCCTATATCGCCAATATCACCGAGAAATCCCTGCGAAAAGAGCTTCGAGCCATCGCCTGATTTCGCTAAGTTCCAAACCCCTTGTCAGTTTATGACGAGGGGTTTTTCTTGATTTCTAAGCCATTTTCCCGTAAACTGAAAGCGAAAGAGAGGGAGGGACAAGCATGGCAAAGAACCGCACCAAGCCGCAAAACGGACTGCTTTGGATCGACGTCGAAAGCATCCTGCCGGCGGAAAATCAGCCCCGCACCGTCTTCAAGGAAGAACCCTTGCAGGAGCTGACCGCCAGCATTGCCGCCCATGGAATTCTTCAACCCTTGGTGGTTCTCTCAGAAGGCGACCACTACCGCTTGATTGCCGGTGAACGGCGGCTCCGCGCCGCAAAAGAGGCAGGACTTCAGAAAGTTCCCTGCATTCTCACCGAAAAGACCCCGGAAGAAGCGGCCAAGCTTTCCCTTATCGAAAACCTACAGCGTGAAAATCTTTCTTTTTTTGAAGAGGCGGCCGCTTACCGACGGCTGATGGAGGGTTTTTCCCTTTCCCAGGCGGATCTCGCTCGGGAAATGAGCAAGGATCCGTCCACCATCGCCAATAAACTCCGCCTTTTAAAGCTCCCCATCAGCGCCCAGATCCTGATCCAAAAAAACGGACTTACCGAGCGTCATGCACGTGCATTACTGCGCGTGGAGGATCAAGAATTGCTGATGGACCTTTTGGAAACGGTATTGGAGCAGGCGTTAAATGTGAAAGAGACCGAAGCCTTGATCGCCGAAGCGCTGACACCAAAGCAAAAAATCAAGCGCCCACGCCGTTTTGGCTCGATTAAGGACATCCGTCTTTGCATCAACACCTTAGACCATACCATTGCCACCCTGCGACAAGCGGGTATCAAACCGCAGACTCAAATCCACGACGAGGAGCGGTTTGTTGAATATATTATTCGGATACCCAAAACATCCTAATCCCCTATATGCAGAACAGAGAATGTACTTTCCCCGGTACATTCTCTGTTCTGTTTTTTGGATAAAATTTGTTTCACGTGAAACAATAAGTAGTGAAAAAGGGCGATTGTTTCACGTGAAACATTAATTTTTGCAAAATCCCTTTCTTTTTCATGCTATATATGATACAATATTTAAAAATATGAAAGAAAGAAGTAGTGACGTGGGCAAAATCGTTTCCATTACCAATCAAAAAGGCGGCGTAGGTAAGACGACCACCGCCGTCAGCCTGGCTTACCAGCTGGCCGAAGAAGGGAAGAAGACTCTCTTTGTCGATATCGACCCCCAGGCCAACGGAACCAGCAGTTTTGGCATCAACAAGCGGGATATTCAGCAGTCCGTCTACGAAGTATTGATCGGAGACTGCGGTATTCGCGACGCCATTATGAAGACAAAGTACCCCAATGTGGACGTATTGCCTACCAATATGAATTTGGCCGGCGCTGAGATCGAAATGGTCAGCATGGACAATCGGGAGGGTCTGCTAAAGGCGGCGTTGAATAAAATCCGCCATCTTTACGATTATATTATTATCGACTGTCCGCCGTCCCTTTCGCTCTTGACGTTGAACGCTTTGAACACCTCCAACAGCGTCATCATTCCGCTGCAACCGGAATATTTGGCTCTGGAGGGCGTTTCCCAGCTGGTCAACACCATCAAATTGGTAAAAAGCCGCTATAATCCCGCCCTTTATATTGAAGGCGTCTTGCTGACAATGTACGACGGCAGAATGAATATCACCCTGCAGGTGGCCAACGAAATCAAAAAATACTTTGGCAATAAAGTCTATAAAACCGCCATCAGCCGTAACGTTCGGCTTTCCGAGGCGCCCAGCCACGGCGTGCCGGTACAGGTCTATGACCGGTATTCCAAAGGCGCGCTGGCTTATCGGGAAATGACCCGCGAATTTTTGCAGAGAAATGAGGAGCAACGATGAAAAAAGGATTAGGAAAAGGGCTTGACGCCTTATTTGCCGATAATACAATGGAACTGGATGAGCCCAAAAAGGCAGATACCACCTTACGACTTTCCCAGATCGAACCGGATAAAAACCAGCCCCGAAAGCACTTTGAAGAAGAAGCCATGGAGCAGCTTTCCGCCTCCATTAAGGCGCACGGACTGATCCAGCCCATCATCGTGACCCCCATCGACGGTGAGCGTTACCGTATTATTGCAGGAGAACGCCGTTGGCGCGCCTGCCGAATGGCCGGACTGGAGGAGGTTCCCGTATTGATCCGGGAATATACCCCCCAGGAGATCAGCGAGATTAGTTTGATCGAAAACCTTCAGCGCGAAGACCTCAACCCCATCGAAGAAGCGCTGGGTTACCGCAATCTGATGGAAGTCTATCATATGACCCAGGAGAAGATTGCCGAAACGGTGAGTAAATCCCGTTCCGCCGTCGCCAATACCCTGCGTCTTTTGGCATTGCCGGAGCAGATCCTGGATTTCATCAAGACTGCGGAGCTTTCCGCAGGTCATGCGCGCGCTTTGCTGAGCCTGGAGGATGCAGATACCCAGCTGGTCATCGCAAATCGTATCATCACCGAGGGCTTGAGTGTCCGCCAGGCAGAAGACCTGGTCAAAAAGGCAAAGAAAGAGCCCACCGCTCCGGCCGCGACCGATCCTGCCGTCGCGCAGGCGCTCAAGGAATTGGAAACACGCGCCTCTGCACGGGTAGGCAATAAGGTGACCATTCACCATAAAGCCGGCAATAAAGGACGCGTCGAGATCCAGTATCACTCCGTCAGTGAATTGGAAAAAATCATCGAGATCTTAGAAGGAGTATCCGAAAGATGAGCAAAGAGGAAAAGTCTTTGTTGGACGAGCTTTGGGAGGCCGCAGGGCTGAATCTCGAAGAAGAAAAAACAAAGAAAACAGAAGATATTCCTGCAATAACAGAAGATAACGAGCAAAAAGAAGAGGTCAAGCAGGAAAACACCGACATTTTGGACAAAAACGACGATATTTCAGAGAATATCGAGAAAACAGACATAAAAGACGAGCCTGCCGCTCCGACCAACGAAAAGACAGAGGTCAAGAAAAAAGACATTAAGTTTTTAGTCATCTATACCATCGTCTTCGTCATTGTCATCAGCGGATTGATCGGCGGCAGTTACGTCATCACCTCGCGCATCCATCAGCAGATGGCAGAGCACAATCAAAACCTCAACACCAGCCAATCCTCCCTAAAGAATATTCAGGATGAGAACCTTGCGCTGAAAGAGGAAAATGCCGCGCTGAAGGCAGAAAACGAGCAATTTTCCGCCTTGGCTGAGGACGCCCACGCCTTACTGGAAGGAATCGGCGATATGGTGGAGCAGGACAGTTATCTTTCCGCCGCGCAAAGCGCTTATATCGACGGCGACCGCACCGAAGCAAAAAAAATCATGCGTGGGATCGATCGGGAGAAGCTCTCCCAGCCTGCCAAGGAACACTACGACCTTTTGAAAGGCAAATTAGGGCTCTAATATGAAAGAAGTAACCATTTATTCCGATGGCGCTTGCAGCGGCAATCCAGGTCCCGGCGGATGGGGAACCATTCTGGTCTATCAAGGTCACGAAAAAGAGCTGAGCGCCGCCGAAGAGCAGACCACCAACAACCGCATGGAGCTTTTGGCCGCCATTATGGGACTGGAGCAGCTCAAAGACCCTTGCAAGGTCACGCTGGTCAGCGATTCGCGCTACCTTTGTGAAAGCATCAATCAAGGCTGGGTCTTTCAATGGGAGCAAAAGGGCTGGCGCAAGGCCGATAAGAAGCCGGCACTCAACGTAGACCTCTGGGAGCGGATGCTTCAGCAGCTCCGCCGCCACGAAATCACCGTTCAATGGGTCAAAGGCCACGACGGCCACCCCTATAACGAGCGATGCGACCGCCTGGCCGTCAACGCTTATATGGCCATTAA
The DNA here is from genome assembly GCA_045593105.1 of Eubacteriales bacterium. Lineage (GTDB taxonomy): Bacteria > Bacillota > Clostridia > Oscillospirales > QAKW01 > QAKW01. The sequence continues at coordinate 3,713 of JAZNVY010000214.1, read as the reverse complement.
AAAATAGCCGAGAAAGGACACCGTTTTTCCATGAAACGAATATTTTCCATCCTGCTCTGCCTGGCATTGACGCTGAGTGTCACCGCCTGCAAGCCGGATAATATTACTGATCCCGTCGAAATCATCGACCCCAACGAACAAACCTCGGAGGAAACCCTCTCTGACAAAACTCCGAAGCCGGATGAGCAAGAGAGCACCGAAAAACAAGAAACCGAAGTAGAGACCGAAACTCCCGACGTAAACGCCGAGGAGCAGACGGATAAGCCAGAAAGCGAGTCCGAAGCCGGCGCAGATGCAGACACCAAACCCGAAGAAGGCAAGGAAGATACCGAAGCCGAACCCGAAGACGGCAAGGAAGATACCGACGCCGAGCCCGAAGAAGGCAAGGAAGAGCCGAGCAGCGAGACCGGCGACGATCCTTCAACCGCCCCCGTCGTCAATCCTTTGGCCGGCGATGCCTTCGTCCCGTCTACCGAAGTGGCCGGTACGCTGGCGGCAAGCGGAATGATCAAGCCCGGCGCCGCAGTCTCCGCCCTTAAGAACCGTACCATTTCCCTCTATACCACCGACCAATACGCCTTCTCCTATCTTGATAAAAACGGAAAGCCGGTCAGCGAATGGGATTGGATGGATCGCCTTGCAAAAGAAAACGGATTTCTTTTGAAGCATCAGGTAAAAAATGCCAACGTTTCGATAAAAGCGCAACGCGTCGCCCTCTTCTCCGGTCAAAAACTTAGTTTAGTGCAGATCACCGCGGACGAGCTGGGCAACGGCATGACCTTGGCCGCCTCCGCCGCCAATTTATTGGATCCTGCGATCCAATCCTTTGGCATCAGTAAATCTATCCTGGAAAAGAGCGATTATAAACTCTTCGCTCCCATCGGAAATATCGAGAGCCTTTGGTACGATGCCGCCGCCATGCCGGAAGGCACCGACCCGTACGCGCTGAGCGTCGAGAAAAAGTGGACGGTAGAACAATTCAAAAACCTCTGCAACGGAACGCAGAACATGCAGGCGCTGAAGATGGAAAATCTCCTGCCCTGGGCAACCCTGAGCGGCAGAAGTCCCTTGACCCTTTTGGACGGAAAGCTGGATAGCAACATCAACGCCGGCGTGACCCGAAACGTCTGGGACGAATTGAAAGAAATGAACATGACTGCGCTGATGACGCCCCCGATCGTTGAAGAAGGGGAGGAGCCTGCGGCGCCCCTCTTCACCTATACCGATGCCCCTACCGTTGCCGAGGGGCAGACCTTCCATTATGCGCCTCTGCCCGCCTTGAAAGAAGGAGAGAGCGGCACCGCCACCTATAGCGGCACCTTCTTTGCCCTTCCCAAATACGAGCAAGACACCGAGGCGCTCCGCGCCGCACTGACCTTTGCAGAGCTTTGGTGTAACCGCTATACGGAGGCCCGCGCCGCCGCACTGCAAACGTTGGGAATTAAAGGCGCCGACTATCAAATCTACTGCGATTTTGCAGAATCTCAAGGGGTCTTGATCCTCTATACCCCCGAAATTCAAAAGACTGCCGAAGCCTATCTTTCCGGTCTGACCGATCCGACGGTAGATATGGCTGCCGCCTACGATGCAATCAAGCCCACTATTGACGGACTGATCGCCGCAAGAAATCTTTACTATTAATAAAAACCCCGGCAGAGCCGGGGTTTTTTAGAGAGGAGTTCCCATGAAAAGAGCAACCTTATTTTTGATTTGTTTTGCCATTCTGCTGGGGATCCTTGCCTGCAAGCCCGTTTCATCGAACCCCGGAGAGATCGCCGAGCCGGGGCAAGAGATTTCGGGCACAAATCCGGAGCCCCCCTCTGTAGAAGAGCAAGAGGAAAAAACGCCGGAGACCGACAAAGAGGAACCGGTCGACGTCGTGCCCGAAGATCCCGAGGAAGAGGAGGAGCCCCTCCAAGAGCAACCGCCCTCCGCGCAGCCCCAAGGAGAGCTGAACTTCTGGCTCTCGCCCGGAAAGGACACCGCGCGTCCCATCTCTGCCGTCCAATGGCATCAAAACAAGAAAGACGGCACCTACGATCTCTATCTCCCCTCGGAAAGCAGCCTTTCCCGGATGCAGGTCTGGTTTTCCGGCACAACCCTTTGCAAAATGGATGATAAGAGCCTTCAAAACGGGCAGGAAATCACCTTTTTAAAAGAAAAAAGCTATACCCTTACCTTAGGGGAACAAACCTTTCCCATCCGGATCATGAAATCCAAAAACATCGGCTCCATGTATATCACCACCGAATCGGGAAGCATGGACTATATTCATGCTGAAAAAGGCAATAAAGAAACCGGTTCTCTACGATACGTCAACGCCGACGGAAAAACCGTCTATTCGGGAGAGCTGAAAGAGATCAAAGGCAGGGGCAACGCCACCTGGGATAAGCCCAAAAAGCCTTATCAGATCAAACTGAAGGATAAAACCGAGATGGTCAAAGACGCCGGTGTCGCCGGCACCTGGATCCTGCTGGCTAACTATGCCGAAAAAACCATGGTACACAATACGGTGGCCTATAATTTGGCATATGATATCGGGCTAACAGAGACGGTACGCTCCGAATTCACCGACCTCTATTGCAACGGTGTTTACATGGGCACCTATCAATTATGCGAAAAGGTGCAGATCGGCGAAAACCGTTTGGAGATCACCGATCTGGAAAAGGAGACGGAAAAGGTCAACGACCAAGCGCTGGACTCCTATCCGGTTTTCGGAGAAAAAAAGGCCGTCAAATCTTCTTCCAAAGGAATTGAGATCCCCAACGATCCCAAGGATATCACCGGCGGTTATCTCCTGGAGATTGAAAAAAACGACCGCTACCCGGATGAACCCAGCGGTTTTGTCACCAAACGCGGCACCGCCGTCGTCATCAAGGAGCCGGAATACGCCTCCGCGGCGCAGGTAGCTTATATCTCCAATTATTTTCAGGAGTTCGAGGATGCAGTCTATTCCAAAGACGGCATCTGCCCCTCTACCGGCAAACGGTTTGATGAATATTTTGACCTCACCTCGTTGGCAAAAAAATATGTATTGGAAGAGTTCATCAAAAACATTGACGCCGACAATACAAGCCAGTTCTATTATAAACCTGCAGACAGCGAATCTCCGGTAGGCTTTTGCGGTCCGGCATGGGATTATGATAACGCCTTTGACGTCATGACCACCGGCGATAATACCGACGGTCTTTACGCCGCCACGCGGAAAAAGCGGATCTATAACCACTTGATCAACCACGACTTTTTCATGGACGAGGTCATAAAGCAATGGAAGGAGCAGTATCTGCCTGCCATTGCCGTCGTCTTGGGGGAGAAAAAGCCGGCAAAGGACGACGCTCTCCGCCCGCTCAGCGATTATTATAAGCTGCTGACCCCCTCCGCCGCCATGAACTACACCCTTTGGGGCAACATCGACGTTCCCATCAACCAAAAGCACATCTATACCGGCAAGAATTATCAAGAGCACTTTGATTATCTGAAAGCCTTCATCAAAGACCGCCGCGCTGAGCTGAATAAAATTTGGCTAAATGAATAATTGAAACACTCCTTTCGCAAACTAACGGCGAAAGGAGTGTTTTTTATGCAATTAAAAGGAAGTAAGACCGAAGCCAATCTGATGGCTGCCTTTGCCGGCGAGTCCCAGGCGCGCAATAAATATACCTACTATGCCGCCAAGGCAAAGCAGGACGGCTATCAGCAGATCGGCGCGTTTT
>JAZNVY010000213.1:0-16576 GCA_045593105.1 Eubacteriales bacterium | reverse complement strand
CCCATCATCGGGAGGATCAATCGGAGACCTTTTTCATCAATCTCTATCGGGGAAGCGGCAGCCGGGGACTTTCCGGCATCGCCGCCAAGCGTGGCGGGTATCTCCGCCCGATGCTGACCGTCCCCAAGGCGGAGATCACCGCCTTTGCGGAGGAAAACGGGCTTTCCTACGTGACGGACGAGACCAATGCCGATACGGCTTTTTTGCGGAATTTTCTTCGCCATGAGGTGTTGCCTCTCCTGCAAAGCAGGGAGGAGGGGGACTTTGCCAAAGGTCTTTTTGCCGCCATGGAATGTCTTCGGGAAGAGGATGAAGCCCTCAATCAATGGGCAGACGGCGTAGCAGACGACCGGGTGGAAGCCCTGGCTGCTTTGCCGGACGCCGTGCTGAAAAGGGTGCTGGATCGCCGATACGGCAAGCCGCTGGATCGCCTCCATTTTCGCGAGATCGCGGCGCTGATCCGCAAAGCACCGCCCTCCGGGCAGGTGCAGATCGCAGGGAATCGGTATTTCCGCTTGGAATACGGACGCTGTACCTTTGTTGAGACGTCGGAAGATCCTATCATCCCGGTGGAGCCCAACGTCCCGGCCTATTGGCAGGGAATGAAATTCTTGGTTTCTTCGGAAGAAATTAACAGTCCGTTTACACATTTCACGGTGGACTGTGATAAAATAAGTGGCAATCTGGTCTTTCGCCATAAACGCCCCGGCGACGTATTCAAGCCGGTGGGCAAGAGCGGCACCGCCCGATTGCAAAAACGGCTGAAAAACGACCGTGTCCCCCGGAGCCAAAGGGATACCCTTTGGGTGCTGGCAGACGAAGCGGATCGGGTCGTCTGGGTAGAGGGCTACGGTGCCGCAGAAGAATTTTGCTGTGATGAGCAAACAAAATATGTTTATAGCATGAAGATAGGGGAAAATAAATAAAATGACAATGCATGATAAAGATATTAAGGAAATCCTTTGCTCCGAGGAGGAACTCAGCGCAAAGATCAAAGAACTGGGTGCAAAGATCACCCGGGACTATCAGGGCAAGGATCTTTTGATGGTTTCTATTCTTAAGGGTAGCGTCATGGTGATGGCAGATCTGATGCGTGCCGTCGATCTGCCGCTGCAGATCGACTTTATGAACGTCTCCAGCTACGGTGCCGGTACGGCGACCAAAGGTGCGGTGAAGATCCTGAAGGATCTGGACGTGGACATCAAGGGGAAGGACGTGCTGATCGTGGAGGACATTCTGGATAGCGGCGTTACCCTCCATAATCTGATCAACCTGCTCCGTCAGAGAGAGCCGGCTTCCATCGAGATCTGCACCCTCTTTTCCAAGCCCTCCCGCCGTCAGGTGGAGGTGGATGCCAAGTATATTGGCTTTGTCATCCCCGATGCGTTCATTGTCGGTTATGGTCTGGACCATGCCGAAAAATATAGAAATCTTCCCTATGTGGGCATCCTGAAAGAGGAAGTCTATCAATAAAAAGTACAGTCGCAATTAAGGAGTGAGCAAGAACTTGAATTTAAAAAAGAAATCCGGTTTCAGAGGGGTGCTTTGGCTGATCATTTTGGCATTGCTGGCCTATTCCGCCTTTTCCCTCTTCAATAAGACGCCGGAACCCAAGAAGATCACCTACGGTGAGATGGTGCACTATTTTAATACGCAACAGGTCAAATCCTTCGAGTTGGAGGGAACTGAGTTGACCTGCCTTTTGCAGGACGATACCAAGGTCATCCATAAGCTTCTTGACCTGGGGATGTTCTATCAGGACGTGATGCCCATGGTACTGGAGCAGCAAAAGGCCGGCATCATCACCAATGATTATGATTTCAAGGAAGGCTTCACCCTGCCTTGGTGGGTCAGCTTCCTTCCCTACGTCATTATGATTGGTCTCTTTATCTTCTTCTTTGTCATGACCAACCGCCAGATGAATGGCGGCAAGGCGCCCGGCTTTGCTCGGGTACGGGTCAAGACCGGCGCCGATCAAAAGGAGAAAAAGACCTTCGACGACGTGGCAGGTGCGGATGAGGAGAAGGAGGAATTGGTGGAGATCGTCGATTTCCTCAAATCCCCCCGGAAATATCTGGAGCTGGGAGCCAGGATCCCCAAGGGCGTATTGCTGGTAGGTCCTCCGGGAACCGGTAAGACCCTTTTGGCCAAGGCGGTAGCCGGTGAGGCGGGCGTGCCGTTCTTCTCCATTTCCGGTTCCGATTTCGTGGAGCTTTACGTGGGCGTGGGTGCTTCCCGTGTCCGGGAGCTTTTCGACGAAGCGAAAAAGAATAATCCCTGTATCATCTTTATTGATGAGATCGACGCGGTGGGTCGTCGGAGAGGCGCAGGCTTAGGTGGCGGCCACGATGAGCGTGAGCAGACCCTGAACCAGTTGCTGGTGGAGATGGATGGCTTCGGTGCCAATGCCGGTATCATCGTCATCGCCGCCACCAACCGTGCGGACATTTTGGATCCGGCATTGCTGCGTCCCGGCCGGTTTGACCGCCAGGTCTACGTGGGCTATCCCGACCAGACCGGGCGTGAAGCTATCCTCAAGGTTCATGCCAAGGGCAAGAACTTCGAGCCGGACGTAGATTTTTCCAATATTGCCAAGGGTACCATCGGATTTACCGGTGCGGATATTGAGAACCTCTTGAATGAAGCGGCGTTGCTGGCCGCGCGTCGGAGCAAGGCCATGATCGGTCAGAAGGAGATCGAGGAGTCCATCATGAAGGTGGTAGCAGGTCCCGAGAAGAAGAGCCGTAAGGTGGTGGAAAAAGAGCGCCGCCTGACCGCCTTCCATGAGGCGGGTCACGCAGTGGTCTCCAAGTTCCTGGAAACTGCCGATCCGGTGCACGATATCTCCATCGTTCCCCGCGGCAGAGCCGGCGGCTATACCCTCTCTCTGCCCCAGGAGGATCTCTCCTATGCTACTAAGAACGTCATGTTTGAAGAGATCGTCAGCCTCTTGGGCGGACGCGTCAGCGAAAAGCTGTATCTGGACGATATCTCCACCGGCGCCTCCAACGATATTCAGCGTGCCACCGGCATTGCCCGTCAGATGGTGACCAAGTACGGTATGAGCGATAAGATCGGTCCCATCCTCTATGGCAGTGAAAACGATGAGGTATTCCTCGGCCGCGATTTTGCGACCCATCGGGATTATTCCGAGCAGGTGGCTGCTAAGATCGACGAGGAGATCAAGAATATCATCGACGAAGCCTACGCCAAGGCGGAGCAGATCCTCTCCGAGCATGCGGAGGAGGTGCGGATCACCGCCGAGCTGCTTTTGGAAAAAGAGCATCTCACCGGCGCGGAATTCAACGCCATCTTCGAGCCCAAGGCAGAAGAGCCTGCCGAAGAACCCGTTGAGGAAACGGTTCCCGAGCAAGAGACCGAAGAATAAAGCAATAGCGCAAAGCTTCGGCTTTGCGCTATTTTTTAAAAAGGTGAAACTATGAAGATCGTAACAGAACTGGAATGTAAGAAAAAATACGAGCTGATCGTCGCCGGCGGCGGTGTGGCCGGTGTTGCGGCGGCGATCACAGCCGCGCGCCGTGGCAAGCGGGTCCTGCTTTTGGAGAAATCCAATATCCTGGGCGGTCTTGCTACTTTAGGATTAGTGAATTTCTTTGTCCCCCTATGCAACGGACGGGGCAAACAGGTTATTTTCGGTTTGGCAGAGGAATGGTTTTACGACGCCGCAAAGTACGGCTACGATACCATCCCCGATAACTGGCAGACCGGCGAGCGGCGGATGGTCAACCGCTATTCCCCCTATATTTTCGCCCTCCAACTGACGGAGCAGATTCAAAAAGAGGGGGTTGATCTGCTGTTTGATTGTATCGGCTCCCAGCCGGTGATGGAGGGCAACCGCTGTAAGGGTGTCATCACCGAAAGTAAGTCCGGGCGAGAGTACTACGAGGCTGAAATGGTGATCGATACCACCGGCGACTGCGATCTTCTCCGCCGTGCCGGCGTGCCGGTGGTGCCGGGCAATAATTTTTATACATATATCGGCAAAAAGATCACCCTGGAATCTTGCCGTAAGGCGGCAGAGCAAGGGGATATCCGCCTGGCATATGAAAACGTCAAGGGCGGCACCGTCAATCTTTATGGCGATGACCAGCCGGAGGATAAGCCCCTTTGGTCGGGGCTGACCGTCGAGGAGGTCACCGATTATCTGGTGGATAACCAGATGGAGATGCTCCGCAAGCTGAAGGGTGACGACCGCAAGAGTCGGGATATTGCCATGCTGCCCATGATGCCCAATTTCCGTACCACCTGCTGTATCGACGGCGACTATACCCTCCTGGCGACCGACTGCTACCGCCATTTTGAGGACTCCGTCTGCGCCATCAATGATTTTGACCGTAAGGATTTTCTTTATGAGATCCCGTTGCGGTGCCTGGTGCGTAAGGAGTTTCCGAACCTCATCACCGCCGGACGAAGTGCCGCCGGAAAGGGGTATGCCTGGGACGTGATCCGGGTCATACCGCCGGCCATTCTCACCGGTCAGGCGGCGGCAGAAGCCTCTATTCTGGCGATGGAAAGCGGCTGTCCCATTGCGGAGGTGGAGATCGGTGAACTGCAGCGCCGTCTGGAAAAGGACGACCGTATCATGATCCATTTTCCCGATGAATGGGTGCCGGAGGATCGGACTGCAATTGAGTACGGCCCCGATGAGGGGCATATCTAAATCAGACTGTCAAAAAAGGCACAGACCGCAGAAAAAGAAAAGAGTAAAAAGGCTTGTGCCGATCTTGTGAATTATAGCGAGAAAGAGTTTTTACTCTTTCTCGTTGTTCTTTTATAAGGAATAAATTCCGCATAGCAATGCGGAATTTAATTTAATTTTTTCTGCTTTCCGCCGATCCGCTCTCTACCGTGCGTCAAAAACAATGAAAGCCGCTCCATTCTGCTAATCGCAGAAAATCCGCTATATTCATTGTTTTTTCCTTTTCCCCAACAAAACAAAGTTTTGTTGGGGACCCTTTGACGCCGACGAGAACGGATCGACGAAATCTGCACTCTTTTTTGAAAGTCTCCCAGCGTGTCCAAAAAGCTCGGAAGGAGTTTTTGGACACGCTGCTAAAAAAACCAGGCAAAAAGCCTGGTTTTTTCTTGTATTTTCTATTTAATAATGTTAAAATAAAGCCAAAGTATGAAAAAATGAGGAAATGCCATGAGTATCATCATTGCGCCGGATTCCTTTAAGGGGAGTATGAGCGCCGAAGAATTTTGCACTGTTGTGGCAGAACTCTGCCGGGAAAAGGCGCCTCATGAGCCGGTGATCACCCTGCCTTTGGCAGATGGCGGCGAGGGGACGCTTTCTTGCGTCCTGGCGGCCACCGGTGGGGAGAAAAAAGAATTCCCGACGGTCAATGCTTTAGGCGAGCCCATCACCGCGCCGGTAGGCTTCTTACCGGACGGCACCGCCGTCATCGAGGTGGCGACGGTGATCGGTCTGCCTCAGCTTCGGGGGAGAGAAGATCCCTTGAGAGCCAATACCTACGGCTTGGGCGCGCTGATTCGGGCGGCAGTGGAACACGGCGCGCAAAAGGTAACTCTGACCTTGGGTGGCTCCGCCACCAACGATCTGGGACTTGGTATGCTTTCTGCTTTGGGTTGGAAATTTTATAATGCCAAAGGGGAAAGCTTTATCCCTGCCGGCGGGACGATGGGTGAGATCGCCCGTTTTGAAAAGACCGCTGAGTTTGATATCTATGAAAAAATTGAATTTTCTGCCATGTGCGACGTAGAGAATCCTTTACTGGGTGTAAAGGGTGCAGCGGCGGTCTTTGCCCCTCAAAAAGGCGCAGACCCCGAGGCGGTGAAGCGCTTGGAGCGAGGCGCCATTCGGTTTTCGACGCTTTGCGGCAAGGATCCAGATCGACCGGGCGCCGGTGCGGCAGGGGGCTTGGGCTACGCTTGCCTGCACTTTTTGAACGGCACTCTGCGCCGCGGTATCGATGAAGTTCTGCGGCTGTATCGATTTGAGGAGCTTTTAAAGGATTGCCGCCTTTTGATCTCCGGGGAGGGGTGCTTTGATGCCCAGTCTGCCATGGGAAAGGCGGTAGGAACGCTGATCAGCCGGGCAGATCCCGTCCCGGTGGCGGTGTTTGCCGGGATGGTCAAGCCCTTTGACCGTTCCCTTTATCCTAATTTAAAGACCGTCTCAGCCATCAGCGAGGGACTGCCTTTAGAGATCGCACTGCAGACAGCTTGTGAGAATTTAAGGAGAAAATTTGATGAAAGCCAATTACCATACCCATACGTATAGATGCCATCATGCCTTCGGCAGTGAATGGGAATATGTGGAAAAAGCCATCGAAGCCGGGATCAAGATCCTGGGCTTTGCCGACCATACCCCCTATCCCTTTCCCGATGGCTACCGTTCCCGGGTACGGATGTTGCCGGAGCAGCTGGCGCATTATATTGAAACGATCGAAAAGTTGCGCGAGCTTTACGGCGACCGCATTGAGCTTCTTTGCGGCTTGGAGACGGAGTACTATCCCGATCTTTTTCCGGCGTATTTAGAGATGCTCCGGGAGACGCCGGGCGTCCAGTATCTGATCCTCAGCCAGCATTTTTACGGCAATGAATACGATACCGGCCTCCATATGCGGTTACCGGTGGAGGATGAGGAGCTTTTGGCGCGGTACGTGGATCAGGTGATCGCCGGTATGGAGACCGGGCGGTTTTTATACGTAGGTCATCCGGATCTGAGAAACTTTGTGGGGGATCCGGAGCTTTACCGCAAGCATATGCGTCGGCTTTGCCAGGCGTCCATCCGGACGGATACGCCTCTGGAGATCAATCTTCTCGGCTATCGGGAGCAGCATTGGTATCCGCGTGCAGATTTCTGGGAGGTGGCCGGCGAGGAGGGCTGTACCGCCATCCTGGGCTCGGACGCCCATCGCCCGGAGCATATTTATAATGCGGAGCACGTGGCGGAGCTGAAGGCGATGGCCGGAAAGTACGGCTTAAAATTAGTGGAAGAACTTCCGCTGAAGAAGGATTTTTTGAAATAATGAAGATGAAAGCCAATTATCATACCCATACCTACCGTTGCCACCACGCCTACGGCTGTGATTGGGAATACGTGGAGGAGGCCATCCGGTGCGGCTTAAAGACCCTGGGCTTTGCCGATCATGCGCCCCATTGCTATCCGGAGGAATATAAAAGTACCCGGATGCTCACCCATCAGTTTGCGGAGTACGTGGGGACGATTACGAAGCTGAAGAAGATATACGGCGATCGTATTGAGATCCTTTGCGGCTTGGAAATGGAATACTATCCTGCGCTTTTTGAGCAGGATCTGGAGTTGTTCCGCAATACCCCCGGTCTGGACTATATGATCCTCGGTCAGCATTATTGCTTTAATGAGTACGACACCGATTATCACGTCAGTCGGAAGACGACGGTGGATCAGGAGGATCTGATCACCCAATACGTGAACCAGGTCATCGAGGCGATGAAAACCGAGCGGTTCTTATATATTGCCCATCCGGACGTGGTGATCTATCAAGGAGATATGGATCATTACCGCAAGGAAATGCGGCGGCTTTGCAAGGCCGCCCATGAATGGAAGATCCCCCTGGAGCTGAACATGAGCGGGTTCCGTCGAAATTCCCATTATCCCAGCCGGGATTTCTGGAAGATTGCAGGGGAGGAGCAGTGCCTGGCGGTGGTCGGCAGCGATGCCCATTGGCCGGAATTCACCTGCACCCAAAAGGATTATGAAGGAATTCTGGATTTCGCAAAGGAGTTCGGGGTGGAGGTGCTGGAAACGCTTCCCATGAAGGAGGAGTTTTTGAAATGATTGGAATTATCGGTGCGATGGCATTGGAGACCGACGCCATCATCCGTGAATTAGAGGCGCCCCAAAGCGAAACGATCAGCGGTGTTCGCTTTGTGAAGGGTGGCTGGTGCGGAAAGGAAGTGGTGGTCGCCACCTCCGGCGTGGGGAAGGTCTTTGCCGCCCTGTGTGCGGAAGCGATGATCCTTCGCTATCAGCCGGACTGTATCATCAATACCGGCGTGGCAGGAGCCTTGGCGCCGGAACTGCATCTTTTGAACGTGGTGATCGGGGAGGACGTCGTCCAGCACGATATGGATACCTCTCCGGTGGGCGATCCTTTGGGTTTTCTCTCCGGGATCAATAAGATCGAATTGCCGGCGGACGCCGGTCTTAACGCGCGGTTTGAAAAAGCGGCGGCTGAGTTGGGGATCACCACCCTTCGGGGTCGGATCGCATCCGGCGATCAGTTTATTGCCGATGATGCCAAGCGTACCTTCATCCGCGAGACCTTCGGCGGCGCCTGCTGCGAAATGGAGGGCGCGGCCATCGGCCAGGTCTGCTATGTCAACAAGGTACCCTTTGCGGTACTGCGCGCCATATCGGACGGCGCGGCCGACGATGCAAAGATGGATTATCCTGCTTTCGCTGCCAAGGCGGCAGAGCAGAGTATAAAAATATTAAAAAAAGGTTTGGAGGATTAGAAAATGGATCTTTTAAAAATGGCAAAAGAAAAGGATGTTTTGTTGGTGGCGCACCGCGGTTCTTTTGGCGGCAATATCCCCCCTAACTCTTTGCAGGCCTTTCAGCTGGCGCTGAATTATGGTGCTGATATTATCGAACTGGACGTAGACGCCAGTGCCGATGGCGAGCTGTTTATCCAGCATCCCAGAATGGAAAAGGTTCATCTCAGAATGAGCGACCGGATCAAGGCGTTTCCTGCCTCTATGGTGGAGCAGTTCCGCCTTTCCAACTGTGATCTGACCCGTACCGAGTGGTGCATTCCCCGTCTGGAGGAAGCTTTGCGGATGCTGAAGGGCAAGTGCATCATCAATATTGATAAATTCTGGGATCATCCCAAGGAGATCTCCGAAATGATCCGCAAGCTGGGCATGGAGGATCAGATCCTCGTGAAGTCCCTCAATAAGCCGGAGTATCTGGACGCGGTGGAGACCTATGCCCCCGATCTCTACTATATGAGCATCGTTCGGGATACCGATACCACCTATGAAGAGATGAAGACCCGTAATATCAATTTCGTGGGTACCGAGGTACTCTTCGACCGCGAGGATGCCCCCGTCGCCAGCAAGGAGTATATTGATATGCTTCATAAGGACGGCAAGATCGCTTGGGTCAACGCCCTGGTGTATAGCTATCGTACGGTTCTGGCCGCTTATCATAACGACGACGTCTCCGTCCTGGAAGATCCCGAAAAGGGCTGGGGCTGGCTGGCAGACCGCGGCTTTGATATCATCCAGACCGACTTCGTTTATAACTGCCGTCAATTCTTAGAGAATACCGGTCGGAGAAAGAAATAATCCATGACAGATCGGATCTTACATTGCATTATGCTGCTGGGCGAGCGGATGCTGGTGAGCGGTGCCGAGGTGCATCGGGTGGAGGAGAGCGTCATGCGGCTTTGCAGAGCCTATGGCGCGGTGCGTGCGGACGTTTATACCACCATCTCCAATATGATCATCACGGTGGAGACGGAAGACGGCCGCTACCTGACCCAGACCTGCCGCATTCAGAGTACCGGAACGGATATCACCCGGCTTCACGAGCTGAACGATCTGTTCCGCCGATCGGCGGAACACCCTCCTAAGGAGGAAGACTTGCTCCGAGAGCTGGAGCGGATCGATGGTATGCGTACCTATCCCCGATGGCTGCAGGTGCTTTCCTATGCGGCCATTGCCGGCTCTTTTACCGTCTTTTTCGGAAGCTTGAGCTGGGCGGAACTGCTGATCTCCTTCGCAATCGGCGGTGTTGTGGGCGTGATTGCCCAGCTGACCGCCGGGATGGCGTTCAATAAAGCGCTGGATCGTTTTCTCTGTTCCCTGGCGGCCTGCTCGCTGACCTTTTTGGCGATGCGGCTGGGCTGGGTGGCATCTGCCGATAAGATCATTATCGGTAATATCATGTCGCTGATCCCCGGCATCGGCTTGACCAATGCGCTCCGGGATCTCTTCACCGGCGACGTTATCACCGGAATTCTGCGTTCTATTGAAGCTGTTCTCTTGGCCTTTGCCATCGCCGCAGGCTATATCATCGCGGTGTTCTTGCTGGGAGGTGGACTTGTATGAGCGAGCTTTTGCAACTGCTGACCTCCTTTATCGGCACCTTAGGGTTTGGAATTCTCTTCCATATCCGGGGGCGGAAACTATGGCTTGCCGCCTTGGGCGGACTGTTTGCCTGGACGGTATTCTTGGCGCTGGGCTATTTCATCGAGAGTGAGCCGGTGCGGTATTTTATCGTGTCGATGCTGACCACCCTTTATGCCGAGGTGCTGGCGCGGCTGGTCAAGACCCCCACCACCACCTTTGTCATCGTCTCGCTGATCCCGTTGATTCCGGGAAGCGGACTGTACTATACGATGGCTCATGCCCTCTCCGGCAATAGCGAGGGCTTTATGGAGCGAGGGATCTACACCCTGGAGCTTGCCCTGGCGCTTTCGCTGGGCATTATTCTGGTCACCTCCTTCGTCCGCCGGATCAAAACTGCAAAAAAATAAAAGAAAATGGAGACACTTCGTAAAGAAGCTGTCTCCATTTTTTCACCCCCTATAAGAGCCCCCTTTTCTCAAAGAGGATGATTTGTCAATGTGGCTATTTTTAAAAATTATTTGGAAATATATTGATTTGTCTTGGAAATATGATATAATATAATTGGAATTGGAGGTGTACTCTTTTGGAAAATAAGAATCTTGCTCATATCATGCAATATATGTTACGTCAAATTGATAAAAGAGAGCGAAATGTTGTCGGCAAGACGATAGAGAACTTTAATATTTCCAAATCAAGCGCATATAACTATCTAAAGAAAATGTGTGATGAGGGAATGATCGAGAGTGAGAAAAGAGGAAGCTATTGCTTGGTGACGAAAAAGTATAAATTCAGATATGCAAACGATGGAAAACTTGACGAAGACCGTTTGTTTGACCGGGATATAGCCAAGTACTTTCAGCATCTCGAAAAAAACGTAATTTCAGCATGGAGGTATGCCTTTACCGAAATGATGAACAATGCGATTGAGCATTCCAACGCCAAATGGATCACCGTCGTTGTGGGTATGAATGCACTTAATACGTCGATTATGATCTGTGATGACGGCATCGGTATTTTTAAGAACATTCAGCAATATATCAAACGTGAAAAGAATGAAGATCTGGCATTGGAAGAATGTGTGGCGTTGTTGTTTGCCGGTAAGTTTACGACGGCGAAGCAATGGCATTCCGGAGAGGGGATCTTTTTCACCTCCCACTTGATGGATCAGTTTATGATCCTTTCGGACGGTGTTTGGTTTTCAAGAGATAGTTTCCGCGATGTGCAAACCGGCGGTTTTACCGTTCCGAACGGAACCGGTGTCTATATGGTTCTGGATAATCATAGCAAAAAGACGACCTTGGAGGTGTTCGATCGGTTTTCTGACGTGGAGGAAGGCTTTATCCGTACCCAGATTCCCATTGCACATATTTTTCCAAATGGTAGTCCGGTTTCTCGCTCCGAAGCACGGCGGTTGGGAGAATTGGTTTTGAGATTTAAGGAAATCGAACTGGATTTTCTGGGCGTAGAGGAAGTAGGGCAGGCGTTTGTGCATGAGTTATTTATCGTGTGGCAGGGGCGCAATCCTGAAATTCGCTTAAATATCAGTAACGCGAACCAAGCGGTTGAACGAATGATCAAGCGTGTTTTGAATACGAAATAAAAAATAGCACTCGATTTCAAAAATCGGGTGCTATTTTTCTTTTTAAGCTTTTTTTAGATATTGCAGAATTTTCGCATTGGAAGTATCGGACTCAATGGTCATTCGCCCCAGATCTAAGAGGGTCTCCGGTTCCTTTGCGGTGACGGCGTTGGTCTTTATTTCATCGGTGGTAAAGGTGATCTTGACGCCGTTTTCATGGAAGATCCGTGTCGCCAAAGGATTGGTGGCGCCGTGGGGGAAGGCCACGGCAATGGTAGCATCTGCGCCGTTGGTTTGGAGCGCTTCCAAAGCCTTTTGATGATCGGACGTCAGAATATTGCGGTATTCCTCCTCCGTCTCTCCCGGCAGGGGCAGTACCGATTCCCGGATCTTATCGCCGCTTTCAAAGGGCGCCCATTGGTGCAGATCGTAGGTGTGGGATTGGATGGAGATCCATCCGCTTTCCACCATTTCCTTGATCTCTGCCGCGCCGAAATGGGGCGTGATGGCGTGAGTGGTGTCTTTGTAGGTGGATTTTCCGATGGAACTGCCGATGGCAAAGACGGTCGCCGGGTATTGATATTTTTTCAAAATAGGATAGGCGAGCTGATAGTTGCTGTAGTAGCCGTCGTCAAAGGTGATGACCACCGGATTTTTCGGTAAGGGGGTGCCGTTTTCGGCGAAATCCAAAAGTTGCTTGAGGCTGATGGGCTGATAGCCCTGGTTTTTCAGCATAGCCATCTGCGCTTCCAATTGCTGTACCGTTACCGTGCCTTTTCCGTCTTGTGTTTCGATGTGGTGATAAAGCAGCACCGGCAGATGAGGGATGGTCTCCTTTTTGGCGGTGCAACCGCCCAAAACTAAAAGCACAAGACTTAAAAGCAACGCGGTTATTCTTTTATAATACTTCACTTTAATACCTCCAAGGCGCAGCGAATTCCATCCACCGCTGCCGACATAATGCCGCCGGCGTAGCCGGCTCCCTCTCCGCAGGGATAAAGCCCTTCGATGACGCTTTGGCAATTTTGATTCCGCAGGAGGGTGACCGGGGAGGAGGAACGGGTCTCCGGACCGGTGAGGACGGCATTGGGCAGAGCAAAGCCCTTGATCCGCCGGTCAAAGACGGGAAGCGCCTCTGCCATGGCGTTGCCGATGAATTCCGGCAGTATTTTGCGTAGGTTGGTGGGGGTGACACCCGGCAGATAGGAGGGTTGTACGCCCCCGAAGCCTGCGGACGGGCGGTTGAGGAGGAAATCCTCCAGCCGTTGCGCCGGTGCGCGGTAGCATCCGCCCACCGCCTCAAAGGCGGCTTGCTCCAGGCGGCGCTGAAAATAAACGCCGTTCAGCGGATGCTCGTTGCCGTAGTCCGCCGGAGTGACGGCCACCAAAAGGGCGCTGTTGGCATTTTTTTCGTTTCGGGCATGGTGGCTCATGCCGTTGGTGACGATGCCGCCCGGTTCGCTGGCGGCGGCGATCACCTGACCGCCCGGACACATACAAAAGGTATAAACACCGCGCCCCTTGGCATCGTGCCAGGAGAGCTTATAATCGGCGGCGCCCAAATAGGGGGCGTCTTTGCCGTACTGCGCTTCGTTGATGAGGGCTTGGGGATGCTCGATCCGTGCGCCCATGGAAAAGGCCTTGGGCTGCATGGGGACTTGACGGCGGTAAAGCATCTCTAAGGTATCCCGGGCGCTATGACCGATGGCTAAGACGACGCAGTCGGTATCATACCGTTCGTTGCCCAGGACGCCGATAATGCGGCCCCTTTCGATGAGCAGATCCCGTACCGTCTCTTCAAAGTGGATCTCGCCGCCCAGCCGCAGAATTTCCTGCCGCATGGTGCGCACCACCTGGCGCAGCCGATCGGTGCCGATGTGCGGCTTGGCATCATAGAGGATCTCCTCCGGCGCACCGCAGGCGGTAAAGGTTTTGAGGACCTCCCGGCAGAGGGGGTTATGGATGCCGGAATTGAGCTTGCCGTCGGAAAAAGTGCCGGCACCGCCCTCACCGAACTGAACGTTGGAATGGGGATCTAAAATCCCGGTCTTTTGAAAGGATTCGATATCCTTTTGCCGGTCTTCCACCTTTTTGCCCCGTTCCAGGAGCAGGGGAGCGGCACCGGCACGCGCCAAAATCAGCGCCGCAAACAACCCGGCCGGACCGCAGCCCACCACGATGGGACGCTTTTTCAGCGTGGATTTCGGAATTTCCAGGCTCGGCTCCTTTTGGAACGCCTCACCCTTTTGCACCGCTTCGACGGTATAGGTATAGCAGACCGGACTTTTTCTGGCGTCAATAGAGCGCCGGAGAAGCCGCCAGGACGGATCGTTCAGCCGGCTTTCTTTTTCAATCTTCTTTTTTAACTGCTCGGGGGAATGACTGACCGGCAGACGAATATCCTTTAAGATCATGGCTTCTCCTTCCTTACTTGATAATATTATTATAATATGTTATGATTTTATCGTCAAGGGTCTTGAAAATCGACAAAATCTGTGTTATTATAGTTATACTTTTCCTACAAGTATGACTTTAGAGGTGAACTATGGCAAAGGGAAAGCATTTATACGGACTCCCCAAGGGCAAGCACGTTTTCGGCACGGCCAAGGTGGGAGAAAAAGGTCAGATCGTCATTCCGAAGGAGGCACGTACCCTTTTCGGCATCAAGCCGGGGGATACCCTCTTGATCCTGGGCGATGATGCTACCGGCATCATTATCTCCGGTCCTCAGGCGGTAGAAGGTCTGGCAAAAGAGATCTTTAAAAATATGGAGGAATAGGATTATGTGGTTTTGGTTTGCGTTGCTGACGCTGGTCTTCTGGAGCGGATCGGATCTTTTTTCCAAGATCGGTTGCCGGGATCCCAAAGATAAGTACAGCCATCTGAAGATGGTAATGGCTGTCGGCTTGGTCATGGGTATCCATGCGTTGTTTGAGATCATCGGCGGTGTGGAGATCAGTTGGCAGGTGCTCTGGACGTATCTGCCGGTTTCCCTGCTGTATATCCTTTCCATGGCGCTGGGATATATCGGTCTGAGATATATCGAACTTTCTATCTCGTCGCCTATCTGTAATGCCTCCGGTGCCTTGGTTGCGATTCTCGCGATCCTGACCGGCGGTGAGAAATATCCCCCGCTGGTACTGACTGCGATCGGGTTGGTCTGCCTGGGTGTCATCGGCTTGGGCGTGGTGGAGTCCCGCGAGGACGATGCTCTGCGTGCAGCGCGCCAGGAGGCCGGAAACTTCAAGTACGCCAAGAGCTGGTTGGCGCTGGCTTTGCCCATCGCTTATTGCCTTTTGGATGCCGCCGGTACCTTTGCAGATGCCCTGGTGCTGGAGACGCTGAATGAGGATTCCGCAAACGTGGCGTATGAGCTGACCTTCTTTGCCGCCGGCGTGGTCTGCTTCATCTATACGCTGATCTTCAGAGAGCAAAAGATGGAGCGCAAGAACGAGGTGCCTAAGTACGTAGGTGCTCTCTTTGAGACTGCCGGTCAGTTTACTTATATCTATGCCTTGGCAGATAGCGCCCACGTGGCAATGTCTGCGCCCATCATCTCTGCTTATTGCGCCGCCAGCGTGGTCTGGAGCCGTCTCTTCCTGAAGGAGAAGCTCTCCTGGAAGCATTACGCTTGCATCCTGCTGGTCGTATTCGGCATCATCATCTTGGGCGTCTTTGATATTTAATTAATGCTTTACAAAACCCCCTCTTTTTGTTATTATAAAAAGAGGGGTTTTCTTGTTTATGAGAACTCAATATTTTATGGAGAATAAGATTAAATGAGACGTTTGATTGCTGTTTTTTTGATGCTGTCCATGGTCTTGACCCTCGCCGGCTGCGAAAAAAAAGAACCCTCGACGGAGGAGCAGGAGCCCTCTTATGAGGGCTGGATCAAGCTGGCGTCTTATAATACCAAGGCGCTGATGTACAGCGAAGATAAAGAGGGGATCGTGCAGGAACTCAAAGAGATCGACGCCGATATCGTGGGCATCCAGGAGATCGATTCCTTCACTAATCGCAGCGGCCAGTACGACCAGATGGAGTATCTGGCAAAGGAGGCCGGCTATCCCTATTGGAGCTTTGATAAGCTGATCGACCATTCCGGCGGTGAATACGGCATGGGACTTCTCAGCCGTTACCCCATCAAGTCCAGCGAAGTGGTGGAGTATGAGGTGCAGGGAAGCGCCGATTCCCACGTCCGTAAATACGCGCGCCACGTCCTCAAGATCAAGAAAAAAGAGGTGGTGGTGTATAATACCCACCTTGCCATCCGGGATGGGGATGATGAAGTCAGTCTCCCTCAGCTTACGGAGCTTTTAGCGCGGATGAATAAAGAGCAATACGCGCTCCTTACCGGCGATTTCAATATGAAGGCTTCGGTGGCGGCCGGCGCTGTGTCCGGCTTTGAAAACGTCAAGATCCTCAATAGCGGCGACCCCAATTCGACCGCCTATGTCGGCAAAAAACTGGCGTCTGCCTATATTGATAATATCATGACGACGAAGAAATTTGACACCTATTGGGACGACTTTAACGGAGTCGGACTAATGGTCAGCGAGACGGAATACAGCGACCATAATATGGTCTATACGTATGTAAATTTCAAGAAATAAAAAATACGCAGAAGCGTGGCTCCTCCTTATTCTTTTTTTAGATGAATTCTTCCGGAATGGACTCTGCCATGACCTGTGCGCCGTTTCCGCTGGGATGGAGATGGTCTCCGCTGTCGCAATCCGGTCGGAGCGCCATGGGATTGTCCGGATTTAAGACCGCCAGCTCAAAGGGCAGGACGCCCTCTACCGGGGCTTCCCGGTAGATCCAGTAATTGACCTTCTCCCGGATGGCTTCTCGCTCATCGTTGTAGGAGGAATAGCCCTCAAAGGGCAGGAT
>JAZNVY010000212.1:0-3136 GCA_045593105.1 Eubacteriales bacterium | reverse complement strand
CCACAGCAAGACATGTCTACGAACCGACTTCACAGCCACCCACCCACCGTTGCTCCTCCGCTTTATTGAGTTTCATTTCCTTGCTCTCAAGATATTTTTTGACATAGCCGTATGCCGTCTTATCCGCAAGGGTGCCAATGGTTCCGGCTTTAAAGACATAGCCTTCACCGAACAGTTCTTCTACATATTTATGAGCAGTAGACTGATATTCACCGGAGAAATTCAAGTCAATATCCGGCACCTTATCCCCCTTAAATCCAAGGAAGGTTTCAAACGGGATATCATGACCGTCCGTTTTCATCGGCTTGCCACACTTAGGACAATCCTTATCCGGCAAGTCAAAGCCGGAACCGACGGAACCGTCCTCAAAGAACTCGCTATGCTTACAGAACGGACAGATATAGTGCGGCGGCAAGGGATTAACTTCCGAAATGCCGATCATGGATGCAGCAAAGGAAGAACCGACCGAACCACGAGAACCCACCGAATAACCAGCGTCATTGGATTTCTTCACCAGTTTTTGAGAAATCATATACATAACGGAATAGCCGTTACCGATAATAGAATCCAATTCACGAGCCAAGCGTGCTTCCACCAATTGCGGCAAGGGATCACCATAAATATCATGAGCAGTTTGCCATGCAATTCTGCGCAGATCCTCCTCCGCCCCTTCCATCTCAGGGGGGTGCATCCCAAAGGGGATCGGAATGATCTCTTCCACCATATCCGCAATCTTATTGGTATTTTCTACGACGATCTGATGCGCCTTTTCATAAGGAAGATACTCAAATTCTTCCATCATTTCTTCCGTCGTACGGAAATAAAGAGGCGGCTGATTATCTGCATCCTCAAAGCCGTTACCGGCCATCAGAACGCGACGGAACACTTCATCTCGCTGATCAAGGAAATGAACGTCACAGGTGGCAACCACCATCTTGCCAAGCTCTTCGCCCAAAGAAATGATCTTTTTATTGAAGCTACGCAATTCTTCTTCATTAGCAGCCAACCCTTTACGAAGCATATAGGCGTTATTCCCAATAGGCTGAACCTCAAGATAATCGTAAAAAGAGGCGATCTCACGAATTTTATCTTCCGGATCTTTATTCACGATAGAGCGAAAAAGCTCGCCGGCTTCGCAGGCGCTACCAATAATCAATCCCTCTCTCAACCGCTCGATCTCAGAGCGGTACATCAAAGGACGGTAGTGAAAATGCTTAATATTGGAATAGGTAATTAACTCATAAAGATGCTTTAAGCCAACTTTATTCTTAACAAGCAGAATGATATGATATCGCGGCGTCGTCTTAAGTTTATACGAGCTTTCCGGATCAAAACCGGGCACCGTATCATCCACCAAATAACCTTCAACGCCGTAGATCATTTTTAGACCGCAATCGCTGGCTGCAGCCTGTGCGCCGGGATAGTTCTGAAGATTACCGTGATCGGTAATGGCGATGGCTTTATGCCCCCAATACGCCGCACGACGGACGTAATCCTCAATGGTATTCACCGCATCCATTGCCGACATATTGGTATGCAAATGAAGCACTACACGCTTTTCATCAGCATGATCCTGACGAATAATATATTTCGCTTCAAAAATGCATTTAGCATTTATGACGTAGTCTTCTTCATATTTGTCGTACATAGCCTGGCCGGTTGCACCAATTGCTTTACCCGGCTTTAACTGGCCGGAGATTTCATCGGCCTTTTCGGCAGGAACCATAAATTTCAAGATGATAGAACTGGTATAGTCGGTAACGTAGACCGAGAAACGCACATTTTTCTGATCCCAGGTAGAGCGGCTGTCACATTTAAAGATATTACCCAATACCGAAGCAGAGCCATCCACCTGATTGACCATGTTCATGGCGTAAAAATTCTTGCCGATCCGATCGCCGAGAATCGTCTTATCCGTAGGTTTGAAAGGGATCTTGGGCATCTCAGTTACCACCGGTGCAGATCTACGCCATTCGCGCTTGACCGGCTCCTTAGGCGGAGGCGGAGCAGAAGGCTCCTCCGGTAAGGGCGGAATCTCGACGATTTCCGGCTCCGGAATTTCCTGGCGATTACTATTATCCACCTGGGTTGCCCCGGAAAACTCAATCTTATACGGTGCGCTATACCACTCTCTCAAAATCTCCGCCAAGGTGTTCTGAACACCCAAAGCGTTCATAATATCCAGTCCTCCATAGCAGAGAGAGACGGTCAATTGATCCCCGTCAATAGTGAGAGTAGAATCGTTCAAAAAGCCGTTTACGCCTCCGTTTTTACGCTTGGCACAGAGGACGATATCCTCCCAATGAGACGCCTCAACAGAGGTATTTTGATAACTGGGAATGATTTCAACAGTATGAAGTTCATAAGTCTCTTTGATCTTTTCTTCCAGCTTTAGAATATGGGAAAAAGGCACATAGCCCGGAAACTCCGCATGTGCCTTTATCATTCTATGCTCCTGGTTGACCTCTACCTTGGTAGCAAAGGCGCCGTCCAGCAGGCGTTGCTCATCCTCGTTGAAGACACAACGCTTAAAAAAACTAAGTAGGTTTTTATTTCCCATTTCTAACTTCCCTTGACATTTCATCAATTTCAGCCATCAGAGCATCAAAAAGCTGATCCTCCGGGACTTTTTTAATAATCTTTCCTTTTTTAAAGATCAAGCCTTCCCCATCACCACCGGCAATGCCGACATCCGCCTCTCTGGCTTCGCCGGGCCCATTGACAGCACAGCCCATTACTGCAACCTTCAGACCGCTATGATTGTTTTCAAGCGCCTTTTCCACGCGCTCTGCGATTTCAATAACAGGGATCTTGGTTCTGCCGCAGGTAGGGCAAGAGACCAACTGACAAGCACCCT
Source organism: Eubacteriales bacterium (assembly GCA_045593105.1). Classification (GTDB taxonomy): domain Bacteria; phylum Bacillota; class Clostridia; order Oscillospirales; family QAKW01; genus QAKW01. The sequence goes on along the minus strand of JAZNVY010000212.1, from coordinate 279 downwards.
CCACCAGGTCTAAGGCTTTTAAAATGCGAAAACCGGCGTAGATTTCTTCAACCGGATCGGCAGTCAAAGAAACGCGAATGGTCGACCCGATTCCATCCGTCAAAAGGCTGCCGATGCCGATCGCGTTTTTCACCAAGCCCATTTCGCGTGTACCTGCCTCGGTCACACCCAGGTGAAGAGGATAATCACAAATATCATGCAATAGTCGATACGCGGCAATCATTTTATGAACATCAGAGCTCTTGATCGAAATGACAATATCATGAAAATCCAAGCGTT
>JAZNVY010000211.1:0-17811 GCA_045593105.1 Eubacteriales bacterium | reverse complement strand
TGTTTTTTTCAGATTGCAACGGCAGATCGGTCATCCCCATTCGCTCCTGCAGATTTTGGCTAAGACGCTTGGGGTCGCTCCCCAATTCGGTCAGCAGGCGATAGCCCACCGCCTCCGGCGTCTCGCAAAGCGCCATCAGGAGATGGTCGGTTCCTACTACGGAAAAGCCGTATTGGTGTGCCAGCTCGCCTGCCCGGGTGATGATCTCCTCCAGTCGGGGGGTCATATCGTTGATGGAGAGCAGGGTAGGGGAGCCGGTACCGATCAGCTGCTCCATCTTTTTACGAACCTTATCCGGGGTCACCCCCTTGGAGATCAGCATCCGGGATGCTACTCCCTCGGTTTCTTTCAGCAACCCCAAAAGCAGATGCTCGCTTCCCAAATAGGCGTGCCCTAACTCTTCCGCCAGGTTCAGGCTTCGTTCCAAGGCGTGCGCCGCTAGTTTTGAAAATCGTTCGATGTCCATCACGCTCCTTTTGATATCATTATTGACAGGGTGCGTCATTTTCATTATATGATTGAAAAAAATCGGTTAGTATGGTATCATAAGATGAAAAGAATAATCAAAGACGGAGGATAATTCAAAGGAAGTGAGCGCATGATCCATATCGTATTAGTGGAGCCGGAGATCCCTCAGAATACCGGCAATATCTCCCGTACCTGCGCGGCCACCGGCTGTGCCTTGCATCTGATCGAGCCGCTGGGCTTCAAGATCGACGAGAAGGCGGTTCGGCGCGCAGGCCTGGACTATTGGCAGTTCTTAAATCTGACCACCTATAAGAATTATGAAGAATTCGAGGCGGCTACCGCCGGTAAGGGGCGGAAATATTACTGCACGACCAAAGGAAAAAAGACCTATAGTGAGATGGATTACCAAACTGAGGAAGACATCTATTTTATTTTCGGAAAAGAAACCAAGGGCTTGCCGGAGCGGATCTTACGCCAGCATCCCGCGGAATGTATCCGGATCCCGATGATCCATGAAGCGCGGAGCCTGAATTTATCGAATTCCGTGGCGATCATTGCCTATGAGGCGTTGCGTCAGCAGGATTTTGGCTCCTTGCTCCGGGAAGGAGAGCTAACCGGGCGTATAGATTGAGAAATAACTGCCATACTACCTAATAAATAGGAGGTATGGCAGATGTTTACATTGCTATTGATCGCGCAGGCCTGCTCGCTGACCGGCGGCTATATCCAGACGTTGGTGTTATCCTGGGCGGCCACGGAGCTGGGCGGCAGTCTTTACAGTCTTGCCGCCTATATGATTGCCTGCTACCTGCCGGTAGCGGTGCTTTCCTATCCCTTTGGCAGATGGCTGGACCGCCGTCCGCAAAAGGGATGGCTGATTGCCAGCGAGCTGGTGCTGGCAGGGCTTTCCCTGCTTCTTTGGCAGGTCGCGGCGCGAGGTGCACTGACCTTTTCATTTTTGCTGGGCTTTGGCGCGGTGTGGGGTGTGGTGCGTGCCTTCCAGACCCCGATTTATCAAAGCTTACCCCGTCGCCTCTCCCAAAAGCTCTCTAAGGGAACGGCGCTTTTGACGGTGGTGACCTATGCCGCTCGGGGGCTTGGCCCTATTCTCGGCGGTCTGCTCTATGCCAAATGGGGGATGACGATCCCGTTTTTAGTGAATTTTTGCTCCTTTATTCCGTCGGTGGTGTTGCTTTGCTTTTTAAAGATCCCCCGCTCGGAACCGGGTCAGGGCGCGAAGCTTCGACCCTGGCTTCCGTATCTGGGGCGGATCTTCGCCGTCTCCTTTTTGGGGGTCAATTATAACGTTACCTTTGTGGCGCTGGTGCGGAACGCCGGGCTGGGGAGCGCCTCCTATGGCGTTGCCTTGGGGCTTTTAGGCGTGGGCGCTTTGCTGGGTTTTTGGATCAAGGCGCGGACGAAAAAGCAATTTCCCTCTTGGTGGTTTCTGCCGGGGATGGGGCTTTTGAATATCGGACTGGCCTTTTTGCCGGGGTTATGGTGGAGAGGGCTTTGTATCCTGCTCTACGGCATCATGGATTTCGGATTCTTTTCGGGTGCAGTCTATACCCTTTCCCGAAAGGCGGCAAAGGAAGAGATCACCGCCGTCATGGGTCTTTATACGGTGGTTACGGTGGGCGCCATGCCGATCGGTGCATTATTTTGGAGTTTTATTGCCCGGCAGCTTGGGTTGTCGGTTGCCCTTTGCTTTTTGGGCGGAGGGTTGTTATTACTGACTTTTTTATGGAAAGGAAAAAGAGATGGAACGAGTTTTAAAGATTTTTGAGTCCTTAGCGGCCATTCCGCATGGCTCCGGCAATACCAAGGCGATCAGCGATTATTGCGTGGAATATGCCAAGGCACGTAACTTTGAAGTTCTGCAGGACGAATGGAATAACGTCTTGATCCGGGTTCCGGCCACCGCAGGGTATGAGGCTCATGAGCCGGTGGTGATCCAGGGTCATCTGGATATGGTTTGCGAAAAGACGCCGGAGAGTACCCATGATTTTGAAAAGGACGGCCTGCGGCTTCGTCGGGACGGCGATTGGCTGATGGCCACTGATACCACCCTGGGCGGTGACGACGGCATCGCCATCGCCTATTGCCTGGCACTTTTGGAGGAGGAGACCCCCCACCCGGCGTTGGAACTGTTCTTCACCGTCGACGAGGAGACCGGAATGTACGGTGCTCTGGGCTTTGATCCTCAATGGATCACTGGCCGTCGGCTTTTAAATCTCGATTCCGAGGAAGAGGGCTTTTTGACCGTCTCCGCCGCCGGCGGGGTCAACGTGACCGGACGTCTGCCTTTACGGTGGGAATCTTGCCAGATGCCGGTGTATGAGATCCGGGTCAGCGGACTTCGGGGCGGTCATAGCGGTGCGGAGATCCATCAGGGGCGTGCCAATGCCAACATCATCCTCGGCAAGATCCTTTCCGGCCTGCCCTGCCGCCTCATTAAGATGGATGGCGGACAAAAACCCAACGTGATCACCCCCTCTGCCACTGCATTGGTGGCGATGGAAGCGCCGGTGGACGGCAACGCCTTGACCGAACTGTTCCGCCGGGAGTATGGGGATCGGGAGCCGGAACTGACGGTTACCGTTACCACCGCCTCAGCAGGAAAGATGCTGGAAAAGGACTGCTCTGATGGGGTCATCGGTCTGCTTTCCGGCTTGCCGGACGGCGTCCAGAGCTGGAGTCGCGAGATTGAAAATTTGGTGGAGACCTCCCTCAACTGCGGCATCGTCGCCACCGGAGAAGAACTGACGGTTCTGACTTCCCTCAGAAGTATGAAGAACGCCGAGCGTGATGCTTTGGCGGAAAAGATCACGGCGTTGATGGAGCGCTGGGGTGCAACCGTGGAGGAGAGCAGCAGCTACCCGGCATGGGAATACCGGGAGGACTCTCCGCTTCGGGACGCGGTCTGCGCTTGCTATCAAAAACTGACCGGGAAGGAGATCACCGTCCTTGCCATCCACGCCGGCTTAGAGTGCGGTCTTTTGGCCGAGAAACTGCCGGGATTGGATAGCGTCTCCCTCGGTCCGGATATGCAGGATATCCATTCCCCTCGCGAGCGGCTTTCCATCTCCTCTTCCGAGAGAACCTGGAAGCTTTTGAAAGAGATCTTGAAAGCATTATAAAAAAACTGCTCTGTGAAAAATTCACAGAGCAGTTTTTCTTTTATTTCGGTAACACTTTTTTAAGTATCAAGTCCAGGGGATACCAAAGTAATGCAGTCAGGGCAATGTTGCCGATGCAATGGGGAATATCAAAGGGAATTCCGCCGACGATATAGCCGATTCCAGCGCCCCAGCCGCCGGTAATGAAATAGGGCAGGGAGCAGAGGGTGCCGAAGGAAAGGCCATAGATGCCGGCCACCATCGCCCAAAGAACCGGGTGGCTCCATTTGCGAAGTGCCAATACAATGAGTACTAAAAGCGGCCAAACATACAGATAGTTGATCCACCAAAGACCAAATCCGTAGATCAAGCCCTCCACCAGGATAAAGACGGCCACGGAGAGCATACTCTTTTTTCCTAAATGGACGGTGGCGAGGATGATCAAAAGGGTGACCATCTCGATGTTCGGAAGCCCGGCCAATGCCACCTGCAAGGCGATCATCAGCGCCGCAAAGACTGCAAGAGCGGTCAGTTCCCGAAGCTTAATAGCCGATGGTATAGGTTGCTTCATAGTGTTCCCCGTCGGCGATGGGCTGGGTGTTCATCCCTACGCTGAGGGGGACCCCATCCTTGCTGATGCACCACCAGCTTTGGTCTTTGTTCCAATCTACGGTGACGCCGGCGATGGTGTTATACATCCCGTCCTCCGCGTAGGTCACAAGACCCTTTTCTAGCAAGGCGTCCGCTAAGTATTCCGCATCGGTCTTGAGCGGGTACTCCTTGGAGGTGCCATCCTGCAAGACGACCTCAAAAGTCAATGCTTTGCTTCCTGTCTGGGGCTTGGCAGAACAGCCCTTCCAGAGAAACACAGCACCGACAAGCAGTGCTACCATTACCATTGCGCTGATGACAATCAGCCATTTTTGTTTCTTCATGGTTTTTCTCCTTATTTAATTTTTTGAAACCGACCGTGTTCAGCGCGGCGCACCCATTCCGTGCTTTTTCTGCCTGAAAGCGAGAAATGAGAGCGGCCATACATCGTGGCGGCTGTACCGATCCTCCGACGCCAAGTCTTTCGGCTGAGGGCTCAAGCAGACGGACTCTCCTTCCCACGTACACGACGCAGTGGATTATGAGCCGTTCCTCGCCCAACACGACGACGGGATCGCCGGGGAATTGCACCCCATTCCTTGTTCGTCGGAGTTGTTTCCCTCTTATTATAGTATGGGAATAAATAGAAAGCAAGGAAAAGTTCTTGCTATTATCATAAAAATATGATTTAATATATATAGAAAAAAGAAAGGAGACGCCCGATGAAAAAAATCATAAGCTTGATAGCGGCAATGGTGCTTTTCTGCAGCCTCATCCCGGTCGCGACGGCGGAGGATGAAGTATATCTGCGGTTGGTCGGCGGCTCCGGCAGAGTTGGCGGAACGGTCACGGTGGATGTGATCGCGGAAAATGCCCCGGATTGTATCGGTATGAATATGGTGTTCCAATACGACGATTCGATCCTGCAATTTGTATCCGGCAGATCGGGAGATCTGGTTGAAAGTGGACTTTTTTCCTGCGATACGACCATCTATGACGGACAGCCGGCAGTACGATGCATGATCCCCTCCAGTAGCCTTTGCCTTACCGGAACCGGCACAGTAGCGACCATCACCTTCCGGGTGCTTCGCGAGACGGAGGGGAAATATGGTACACCGCTGAAGATTTGCTATAAAGAGATGGATCCCATGGAAGGGATACCCTTTGCGGCAGAGGCTAAGCACGGTCGGGTGTACGTGGGTGCGGATGAGGTGTTGTCTACCGCCCAGGTCGTCGAGATCATGCGCCATCGGATCGGAATTCCGACCCCGAATGAGGTGGAGCTTGATTGGAACGGCGACGGTCAGCTGACCATTGCAGATGCGGTCATGCTGCTTCGTGAATTAAACTAAAAATTATTCTTCTAAGTGCAGTTTTTAGACTGCACTTTTTTCTTGCATTATTGGGCGTTCCATTATATAATTATTGTATATAAGTATCTAAAAAGGAGACTTTTGAAATGGCAGATAAAAAAGACGCTTTAGCGATTGCGCTGGAGCAGATTGAAAAGCAGTTTGGCGCAGGCGCCGTCATGAAATTGGGCGATAATACCCATATGAACGTGGGCGTGATCCCCACCGGCTCCCTTCAGCTGGACTTGGCGCTGGGAATCGGCGGTGTCCCCAAGGGTCGTATCATCGAGATCTACGGACCGGAATCCTCCGGTAAGACCACCGTCGCCCTGCATATTGCCGCCGAGGCGCAGAAGGCCGGCGGTACCGTCGCGTTTATTGATGCGGAGCACGCTTTGGATCCCGTTTATGCGGCAGATCTGGGCGTGGACGTGGATAACCTCTTGGTCTCTCAGCCGGACTACGGTGAGCAGGCTCTGGAGATCACCGAGCAGCTGGTGCGCTCCGGCGCTATCGACCTGGTGGTGGTGGACTCTGTGGCGGCCTTGACGCCTCGTTCGGAGATCGAGGGCGAGATGGGCGACTCCCACGTGGGTCTCCAGGCGCGTCTGATGAGCCAGGCGCTCCGGAAGCTGACCGGCGTGCTGGCCAAGACCAACTGCGTCGCCATCTTCATCAACCAGTTGAGAATGAAGATCGGTGTCATGTACGGCAACCCCGAGACCACCACCGGCGGTAATGCGCTGAAGTTCTATTCCTCCGTCCGGATCGACGTTCGCCGCACCGAGACCTTGAAGGTGGGCGGTGAGATGGTGGGTAGCGCTACCAAGTGTAAGATCGTCAAGAATAAAGTCGCGCCTCCCTTTAAGACCGCGACCTTTGATATTATGTATGGTGAGGGTATTTCCAAAGAGGGCGAGCTCCTTGACCTGGGCGAAAAGCTCAAGTTTGTGAAAAAGAGCGGCGCATGGTTCTCCTATATGGATACCCGGATCGGGCAGGGACGCGATAATGCAAAGCTCTTCCTGCGTGAAAATCCCGATATTGCTGCCGAGCTGGAGCAGAAGATCCGCGAGAATTTCGATACCCTTCGGGAGATGGACAGTAAGGTGAGCAAGCCCAAAAAGGCGGCAGCTGCCCCTGCGAAGACCGAGGATCCGGAAAAGCCGGTGAAGCCTGCGGTTTCCTTGGACGTATCGGCGGATGACTTTGAATAAGCCGGTCATTACTGATCTGCGCCCCCATGCGGAGGATCCGGCAAAACGGGATCTCTACGTGGACGGTGCGTTCTATATTACCTTGCCGCTGGAGCTGGTGCTGCAGCAGGATCTCTACGTGGGCGCCCCCTTCGGCGAGCAGGAGATCGAGGCGCTGACCTTGGCGGCGGAGCTGATCCCGGCGAAGGAAAAAGCCTATCAGTATCTGGGCTATGGGGATCTCAGCCGAAAAAGACTTTATGAAAAACTGACCCGGTTCGGCATCCGCCCGGAGGTGGCGGAGGCGGCTTGCGATGCCATGGAGGAGCGAGGGTTCATTGATGATGAACGCCTGGCGCATCGCATGGCGGCGCGGTTTGCGGAGAGCAAATACTGGGGGCCCCGGCGGATCCTGCCGGAGCTTTTGCAGCGCGGTATCCCCATGGAACTGGCGCGGGAAGCGGTGGATGGACTGGAGACGGATTTTACCGACTCGGTGCGCCACCATCTGGCGACCAAGTACCGGGGCTACGACCTGCAGGATCGCAAGGTTCGGCAGAAGGTGATTCAAGGGCTTTTGCGGCTGGGCTTTGATTACGACGACATCAGATTGGATGAGGACTACGATGATTAATGTTGGTTTTATCGGATTGGGGTGCGAAAAGAACACCATCAATACCGAAAAAATGATCGCCGCCTGCCGAAATGCCGGCTACGAGATCGTCAGCGATCTGGAAAAGACCCAAGTGGCGGTCATCAATACCTGCGGCTTTATTGAAAACGCCAAGCAGGAAGCCTTGGAGACCATCTTTGAGGTGGCGCAGCTCAAGGCAGAGGGCAAGGTGGAGCGAATTATTGCCGCCGGCTGTCTGGTGGAACGCTATCAAGCGGAGATCGCCGCCGAAATTCCGGAAGTAGACGGATTTTTGGGTGTCGGCTCTTTTCAGCGGATTGCGGAAGCGGTGGAAAAGGTGCTGGCCGGCGAGCGTGTGGAGTGGTACGACGGCTTGGAAAATCTCCAGCTGGAGGGCGAGCGTGTCCTGACCACCCCTCCCGAGACCGCCTATCTGAAAATTGCAGACGGTTGCAATAACCGATGTGCCTATTGCTGTATCCCGGCCATTCGCGGTCCCTATCGGAGCCGGTCTTTCCGGAAGATCGTGGAGGAGGCAAAGAGCCTTATTGAGGGTGGTTGCAAGGAATTGATCCTCATCGCCCAGGATACCACCAACTATGGCATGGATCGCTATGAACGGCGGCGGCTGCCGGAGCTGATCCGGGAGATCTTGAAGATCGAGGGGCTTTCTTGGTTGAGGCTGCTTTATCTTTACCCCGATAAGATCAACGAGGAATTGATCTCCCTTTTTGCTAAGGAAAAGAAACTGCTCCCGTATATTGAGATGCCGATCCAGCACGCGGTGAGCTCGGTGCTGACGCGGATGAAGCGTCCCGGCAACGAAAAATCCCTGATGGAGCTGATCAAAACCCTGCGGAAACGCATCCCGGGCGTGGTATTGCGGACGACCTTGATCGTCGGCTTCCCCGGAGAAACGGAAGAGGAGTTCGAAGCCCTTTGCAATTTTGTAAAAGAGGCGGAATTTGATAAATTAGGGGTCTTCTGCTATTCCCAGGAGGAGGGCACTCCGGCGGCAGAAATGCCGGATCAAATTCCAGAGGACGTTAAGGAGCGCCGTCGGGAAGTGCTGGAGACCATCCAGGCGGATATCGTGGAGAAAAAGCAGCAGGCCATGATCGGAAAGAAATTTCAGGTGTTGGTCGAGGGCTTCGACCGCTTCGGCGAATGTTGGTACGGTCGGAGCTATATGGAAGCTCCGGATATCGACGGTAAGATCTTTTTTACCGGCGAGGGAAGTGTTCGTCCGGGAGATCTTTTGACCGTGACCATTGAAGATACTATGGACTTTGACTTGATCGGGAGGATCGAAGAATGAATTTACCCAATAAACTGACGCTTTTGCGCGTATTGATGATTCCGTTGTTTATGGGTGTGCTTTTGCTGGCGCCCTATCCCTGGGGTCCCTTGGTGGGCGCGGCAGTCTACGCCATCGCCTCCGCGACGGACGCTTTGGACGGCAATCTTGCCCGTAAGAATAACCAGGTGACCGATTTCGGGAAGTTTTTGGATCCCTTGGCGGATAAAATGCTGGTCATCACCGCCCTGGTGCTACTGCAGCATATGCAGCTCATCCACCCGGTGGTGACGGTGATCATCATCGCCCGGGAATTGATGGTGACCTCCATTCGGCTGATCGCCGCAAGTTCCGCCGGCAAGGTCATTGCCGCCGGCTGGTGGGGCAAGGCCAAGACGGTGACCCAGATGATCGCCACCCTCCTGCTGATGGTGGAGCCGGTGCTTTTGGGCGAGTGGGAATATGGCTTAGGAATTCCGTTCCTGACCGGTGCCACCGCCGCTACCACCGCCGTCTTCGGTACGGTGATGATCTATATTGCCACCATCCTGACCATCGTCTCCGGTCTGGAGTATCTCATTAAAAACTGGAAATACGTAGATTACAGAAAATAAAAACAACCCGGCTGACGCATTGCGTCAGCCGTTATTCTTTATACTTCGTAGTCGAAAGAGAGGCGCTGGCTCATGTTGGGGCGAACCAGGGTGTTGGCCACCTCTTGGTGGAGGGGGTGCTTTTGATAAGCATCCAGAGCGGCTTTACTTTCCAAGGTGGAGTCCATCATCAGGTCGCCTGCAGAGCAGTCAAAGCCCTCGGTGAGGATCTTCATTTCCAAAAGCCCGTCGATCTTTCCTACCAGACCCTCAAGACCTGCCTTGATGGCGGCCTTGGCGGCGGCTTTATCGGCGATTTCGTCCTTCATTTTCCAGATGATCATGTGTTTAACCATGGTTTTCGATCTCCTTTTTTAAAAATTCAATATATTCCTTTTTTAATTCTTCCGGGGCGACTAAGGTCACGTCCGACCCCAGCGAAAGCAACCATCCATAGAAAGGCTGGCTGGGAATGACCGGCGCCCGGAGCAGCCAATGCTCCGCATCCTTTCCTTTTTGCAGAGAAAGATCCTTGCCAAAGCGGTCGATCATGACGTCCAAAAGCCGGGCAGGGAAGGAGAGGGTGACGGTCTGGGTCTCTCCGCCAAACATCCCGAAGAGCCGCGACGTATAATCCTCCATCCGGATCTTTTTGAATTGCTCCGCGCCTTCCCGCCTGCCGTCGGTCCGTTCGATCTCGCCCATCCGATCGACCCGGTAGTGGCGGATGCCTTGGGAAGCGTGGTCAAAGGCAATGAGGTAATAGAATTCATCCTCCCAGAGCAGCTGCCAGGGGGAGACCAGATAGCGCCGTCCTTCATGACGCGGCACACGCCGCAGGGTCTTGCCGTCTGCCACCCAATCGTAATAGCAAAAGGTGATGGCGGAATTTTCGCTGATGGCGCGGTTGAGGTCGTCCACCAGATAGAAAATGGTCTCGTTCATATTCTTAATTCGGCTGGGTACGTGCACCTGCCGCCGGAGTCCTGATGCCAGATGGTGGCTGGTCAAGCCGGAGATCTTTTTTAAAAGCTCCTCGGATTTCTTGGCGGTGATAAATCGGGAGGACGCCACCGCGTCGGCCAAAAGCCGCAGTTCGGCGGTCTCAAACTCCCGGGATGCGGCAAAATAATAGGTTTTTCCGCCCCGTTTTTCCCGAAGGATGTCCATGCCGCATTGGTTGAGGGTCTCGATATTTTCGTAGATGCTTTTCCGCTCGGCTTTAATGCCGAAGCCGTCAAGATGCTCCAGCAACTCCTCCATGGTCAGACCGTGGCTTTCGTCGGTTTCTTGTAAAAAGATCTGCTGTAGCCGTAAAAGCTTTTGCGTTTGCATGGGATTTTTGGGCATAATATCACCTCGCCTCTATTATAACAAAGAAAACCGCCGAGGGCAACCCTCGGCGGTTATTTTAGTTTTCCAAAAGGAGTTGATCCAAGACCCCTTGGCAATAGGTACATTCGTGGCAGTTCTTTTTGCAAGCGGTGGTCTTTTCAAACCAATCGGCAGGAAATTTACTGTTGTCCAGAATGTACGGCGCCAGCGCAGGACCGAAGCCCGGCTCAAAGAGATCCAGCAGATTGCCGTAGAATTCTCCCTTGGCATAGGCATCAATGACCATCAGCGGCAGTTGATGCATCCGGGTCGCCAATTTGACCATGGGGAAATAGGGCTCGTAGTGATGGAGATCCTCCGGGCGGATCCAGGTGTTTTGCAGGATGGAGACCCAGTTTTCCGGCTCTCGAAGGTAATTCCAGCAGGCATAGGGGAGAAAGCCACGGATATTCCGGTTGTGCGCCGCTTCGCTGTGGTGCGCCACCAGATTATCGTGAAAGGTCTGGAAGGAGCAATCCCGCAAGCACCCGCTGTTTGCCAGCAGATAAAGGCCTTTCCCATTGGCATCCGCCCAGGCTTTCAGCTCTTTGATGCGATCAAAGTCCCGATTGAAATCCCGGCAGATATAGAAGGAATCAAAGAGATGCTTGGCATAATCCAGCCCCTTGACGGTGCCGATGCGCATATTGACCGAAGCACGCACCTCGGTTTGCGGATGGGACTTCTTGACCATATAGGCGACGGCGGGGGAGGCGGTGGTCACTACCTCCGGCATACAGCCCTCGCTTGCAAGAAAATCTAAAGTCTCGGCAATGCGGTCTGCCAAAGCTTCGCTCATGGCGTCGCCGCCGAAGCAGTTGCCGTTGAGCAGGAGATCCAGCCGGATCCCCATGCCTCGGATGGCCTTTAACTCTGCCAAAACGGGATTATTGGCATCCCATTGCACCTGCTCCATCCGGTCGGAGAGGGGATCGCGCCCGGTGGGGAGATCCCCCCATGCGAAATAGACTTCACCGATATGCTCCCGGTATTGCGCTACGATCTCGGAAAAGGGCAGTTGCCCCTCATCTCTTAATTGGTAGCCGACGGAAAATTTCATTAGTCCGGTTCCTTATCGTGGAGCTTGCTCAGGTCGTTGGCCGCAGCGGCAGTCTTTCTGCTGGTATGGGCGCCCAATTCGCTGACGCTGGTGTTGCTGTACTCCACCGGCTCGTAATCGGACCAATCCACGCTCCAAAGGGGCTTTCTGCGGAAAGGCTTATGGAACTTATTGCTCATCACGCCGCGTGCTTCCAGGCTGATCATGCAGGCACGGGTACAACCTTTTGCACCGCAGATGGCCTGACCGGTCTGATAAAGGTTGGCAGGCTTATTGTAGAAAGGACTGTGGGACGCCGGCTTGACGTCGTCGCGACCCTCAAAATAGGTACCGCGCTCGCCCTCTTTGCAGATCTCGCCGCCGCGGAAAGCGATATCGCAAGCGTCGCAATCCAGCTCGCCCCATTCCACCTCATGACCGGCCAAGGTCACCTTGACGGTCTTGGTGGGACTGATGGCGTTACCGGGGCAGTTCTTGACGCAAGCCATGCACTTATTGCAGAGCTTGGGACCATCGTAGATGGGATCGGGCTCAAATTCGGCCTCGGTCAGAATGACACCGATGCGCAGACGGGGACCAAACTCGGGGGTCAGCAGCATCTTGCTGTAGCCGATCTCGCCGAGACCTGCCAGGAACGCGCAGATACGCAGATGGAGCATGATATCCGGCTGGGGTTTGCCGGGCTCTACCGGACGGGAATAGTTCTGACGGAGCTGACCGCGGTTGTCGATACCGCGCCAGTCGCTCTGGTGACCCAGAGGGATGGCTTCGTAGCCTTCGTCCTCCAGGTGACGGCAGATGTTCATTACCGTCATCGGAATATAAGTATAGGTCAATCCGCCGTAGCCCATGGCGGAGTAGTTACTGAAGAAGGTCCCTTCTTCAATCCCTCGGAGAGAGCCGCGCATAACCCGGAACCCCATGACGATCATGGACTTTGCTTCCGGCATGATGAACCGAGGGTCCATCTGGGCAGGAGCGCCTTCAAAGCGATCCATGGAGGCAACGCCTACCAAGTCTGCACCGTATTCTTTTGCAATACGGATCATTTGTTCTTTGGTCATACCAAAATCCTCCTCATTTTAATTCTAATTCGATTATAGCAAAGGAAAATGTAAAATACCAGTAACAAATTTCTTGTTCTTGGGAAAGAAGATCTGCAAAAATATAACAAAATTCTCATCCTTGACAATTTGAACGCAACATTTTATAATGAAAAAAACGACTTTTTAGGAGAAACCGATGCGGATCTGCAGTTTAGAGGAATTACATAAAAATCCCGTCATGATTGATGGAATTTTAGCGGTGCGCCAGAAGCCGGTCTACCGTTCCCTGGAGATCACCGATCGGGTGCATAACGGCGTCATGGTGGTGGAACAGGGCAGTTGCGTCTACGAGTGGGACGACCAGCGCGCGGAACTAAAAAAGGGCGCTTGCATTTATCTGCCCTATGGCTCCAGCTACCGGATGGTGGAGCATTCCGAGGATTTTACCATGATCCGGGTGAATTTTGCGGTGAAGGCGCAGAGCGGAGAACCCATCCGTTTTTCGGAAGGACCGTTGGTGATCTGCAAGCAGACCGATCAGTTGCTTTCAGAGATCGTCGCCCGTTTGCTGGGTCTTTTCATGAATGCGGAAAGTTTGTTCTTGCGTAACGCCTGTATCTATGAACTGCTGAACCGGATCGCGCAATTGTATGCAAGTAAGGAAGAAAAGCCCATCTTTCGGGTCATCTCCTATATCCGGGATCATTATACCGAGGAGATCTGTTGCAAGGATCTGGCAGACCTTTGCTTTATGAGCCCGGCGCAGATGTATCGGCATTTCCATGAGGAGATGGGGTGTACCCCCACTGAGTATAAAAACCGCCTGCGGATCGAGCAGGCAAAGAATATGCTCCGGGACGACGATCTGCCCATCAGCGAGATCGCCTTTTTGATGGGTTATGAAAATACGGCGTATTTTTGCAAGATCTTCAGACGTGAAACCGGAGAAACCCCCTCTCAATATCGAAAAAAATGGCTGTGAAGATTCACAGCCATTTTTATATTTATAATTGTTCCCAACCCCGGAAGAATTCTTCGATGCGATAAAGCTCGCTTTCTTTGTTCTTCGCCGTCCATTTTTCGCGGAAGGCCTTCAGCCACTTTTCGGTGTCGGTCACGCGGTTGATCTCTTTCTTTTGGCGGATGGCATCCAGCTCTGCCGTCAGGCAGACCGCCTCGGCGGCAAGGAGCAGTTCTTGGCGATATTCGTCCTCCGCCCAGGTCTCGGCAGAGAGCCGATCGCGGATGGCGAGATAACGGCGCTGGAACTCCTCCACCGGAGTTTCGGTGATGGGTTTTGCCTCTTTTTCGGAGGGGAAGGCGAGACGGTAATAATTGACGCAGAACTTACGGAAATCCAAAAGATCCTGCAGGGCGCTGACCTCCTTGAGAGCATCCAGTGCACCCTCCTGCCGATAGAGCAGGAAATCCACCTTTTTGGAGAATTCCTCGCCCACCTTGGTGGCAACCGTCCAGGACTTTTCTGCGCCCAGTACCAAGCCGTACATGGAAAGCTCCAGGCTGCAGGTATGACCGTAGTCGCCCCAGTTGGTGTTGAGGACGCCGATGGCGCCGTGCTTATAGCCGTACTCCGCCATGAGGGAGATGTTCTCCTCCTCCACGCTTACGCCCTCGCAGAAGCGGTTCCAGATGGTGGTACCGGGGCAGACGATCTGTTTGCGACCCAGCTCGGCAAAGCGGATGATGGTATCCTCGGGCGGATCTAAGCGATAGAACCAGTTAAGGAAATAGATGTCGTCGGGGATCTCGGTGATGGTTTCGGGGTGCTTCAGGAGAATATCCGCCCACATCATGACCTGCTTGCCCTTGCTCTGCAGATGGGCGATGATCTTTTTCACAAACTCCACGTAGAGCTTGCTGGGATCATGCTCGCTTTCTTCGTACCGTCGGGTCAGGTCAAAGGTCTCGTCACAGCAGATATTGAAAATGTTGCTTTCAAAATGCGGCTCGTATTGATCGATCAGGCTCTTGATGACCTCAATGCTTTCCGGCTCCAGGGGATCAATGGTGTGATGCCCCATGCGGTCTGCCCAGCGATTGGGCATTGCCTCATAGTCCTTCATCACTCGAAGATGGGCGTATTGCTCCTGGTTGAGCAGTTCAAAGAGATGACCGAAGGTAGAAAGAGAGGGGATGAACTCAATAAAGTTCTCCTTGCAGTAAGCATCGATCTCATGGATCTCCTCTTCGGTGAGGTAACCGGTCTTTTGGATAAGCTCTTTGGTCTCCTCAAAGGGGAAGGTATGCTCCACGTAAAGCTGGAGAGAATTCAGCTTATAGTACGCCATCTGGTCGATCAGCTCTTTGACCGATTGGAGGGTCGGCACCTTGCCCCGGGTCACGTCGTGGTAAAAACCGCGGTAAGGGAAGTCTGGGCAGTCCTTGATATAAAGGCAGGGAATTTCCTTATGCTGCAAAATCTGGCGAAGCGTCTGGATGGCATAGAAGGCGCCGGCAGCGCTGTCGCCCTTGATGCGGACGGCGTCTTTTTCGATCCAAAGCTCGTAGCCCTCGCCCTCGTTGCCGACTTCTAAAGTCAGGGCAGCACCGTCCGGCGCGGTGGGGAGCTTTTGAATGGCGGTGGAAAGACGGCGATCTGCCGTAAATGAATTAAAAAATATTGCTTTTTTGGTCAAAGCTCCTTCGCGGAGCTCCAAGGTCTTGACCTGGGGGATCAAATTGAGCATAAGTACTTTCCTCCTTGATTTTCTTGATATTATTATATATAATGTTTTTGAAAAGCGCAAGAAGGAGATATTGCTTATGGATGATAATATATTGCTGAACAACGCCGTCTTTGAACCGCATTTTTATAAAGATAAGAAATTTCCCTTGATCCTCCACCGTGATCGGCTGGAGCAACCGGGGCTTTTTAATCTGCATAAAAACATCGAGCTTTTATATGTTGAGGAGGGGGCCGGTCAGATCCGTATTGGTGCAAAGTATTATAAAGTCCGAGCCGGGGATATGGCGGTGGTTGATAGCTATGCGGCTCACCAGGTCATTCCGGACGGAAAAATAGTGACGATCTGCATCATTCCGGACGATAGCTTTTGCAAGAGCAATAATATCAAGACGAACAAACTCCATTTTTCACCGGTGGTGCGTAGCGAATGGTTGGATGACCGGATCGCGCGGTTGGTGGAAGAGTGCGTGGTTAAGCCCCGGAGAAAGTTCAAATATGCCTGCTTGAAATATATGATATTGGAGATGCTTGTCTATCTTTGTCGGAACCATAGTGCACCGCGCCAGCAGCCTCCTATCGAGGAGGGAACGCCATTTGAGCGGGTGCGCCGTGGGATCGAGTTTATTAAGGAAAATCTGGATAAAAAAATTTCTCTGGAGGAGGTGGCGGAGAGCGCCGAAACCAGCAAGTACTATTTTCTCCGTCTTTTTAAAGAGATCACCGGCTATACGGTGAATTATTATATCAACTATCTGCGTTGTGAGTACGCTCGGGAGCTTTTGGAGAGCGGAAAATATACCGTCCGGGAGGTGGCGGAGCAATGCGGCTTTGATAATCATTCTTATTTCACCAGCGTCTTTAAAAAATATATGGGCGTCCGTCCCTCGGATCTACTACAATAAAAAATGCTGTGCGTTGCACAGCATTTTTTATGTTATTTACCTGTTGCGATGTTGACGCATTCCTCGTCTTCTTTCAAAACTTTGAAGATATGCGCCAATTCTCTTGCGCTGTATTCCACAATGGCTCGACCGATGGTTTGAGAGCAACCATGGGGTGCAAATCCGCAGAAGGCGTTGGGGTAGTCTGCCGCCCAGCTACGGGTCATGGAAACGCCCATTTCCGAAAGATGGTCGCACCGATGGGTGGTAAGTCCGCTTTCGAGTTCGTAGCGGTCCTCGGCAATCAGTTCGGGATGGTTTGCCATCACCCGCGCGGTCTCCACAAAGTCTGCATGACCGCCGCCAAAGCCGGTCTCCCGATAATGCTCCAGAACCTTAATGTCTTCTTCGGTCAGCATGGGGAAGGACTCCCGATTATCAAGCAGACTGTCGCAGAGGGTCTTGCGGTTATGAAGCTTGGGGACGAGCATGGTGGCGTAATTTTTGTTCTTATAGCCTTGCGCCCGCAGGAAGAAGCTCAGCGTAGAGGTGTTTCCGCCGTGGGAGTTGACGATAAGGATCTTGCGGAAGCCGTTGCGTGCGATCTCGTCGCAAAGCTCCTCCAAAACCGTCAATAATGTATGGGGGTTGAGGGCGATGGTACCTTGGTTAATTTGGATGGCACGAGGATGACCCTTGACGCCTACCATATCCCCCAGCCAAAAGCCGGTGGGGAATACCACGGCATATTCTAATTCTGCTGCACGTTCCACCACTTCTTTTGCCTCAAAACCATCGGTGCCAAGGGGTTCATGGGGGCCGTGCTTTTCCAGGCAGCCGATGGGCAGGATGCAAAGTCCGCCGGACTTCTCGATGGCTTCTTTCATTTCATCGGATCTTAAATATTCCCAGTTCATCAGATGCGCTCCTTTGTGCTTTTTTCTTTATTATAGCATTGAAAAAACGAAAAAACTATAATAATTCCGTGAAATACTTGTATAAAAGATAGATTTCTATTATAATTAAGAGGAGGTGAACACGATGAAATATGCAATTGACTGTTACCGTTCCGCAAAACCGGGAAATAAGCAGCGGCTGCATTTCCATGCAGAAGCAGAGATTTTGTTCTTTACCGAGGGGAAAGGAACTTTTCATACGGAGCAGCGAGACTATAGTTTTAAACCGGGGACGGCGATCATCGTCCCGGCGAGAATGAAGCATATCTCATATTCCTCGGATGACTTTGTCACGATCACCGTGGCAGACGATGGGCAAAAGATCATGACCGAGATCCCCATCGTTTTAAGAGATAATGAAGAGGGGGATGGGCGCGCATTGGCGAAATTACTTTTTCGCTATCGCCACGTCAGAAGTCCCTTTGTGAGCGATCTGATCAATGCTTATATCCGTTTCTGGCTTCAGCGTGCAGAGCTGCCGGGGGCGACGGAAACCGCCTTGAATGAAGTTTACCGCGCGCTTTTGGAAAATTCTGC
>JAZNVY010000210.1:0-6070 GCA_045593105.1 Eubacteriales bacterium | reverse complement strand
GGAGCATTGCCGGGAGGATCTGAACGGAAAGATCTCCGCCATCATCGACGGCGGTCGTTGCGCCATCGGCTTGGAAAGCACCGTCCTCGCCCCCATGGGTGGACGTAAAGTGAAGTTGCTGCGCCCAGGCGGCATTACAGTCGATATGCTGGAAAACGCCGGATATGCGGTAGATTTGGACCCTGCCATTCTGGCACCGGTCAAGGAGGGTCAAAAAGTCTCCTCTCCCGGTATGCTTCACCGCCACTACGCCCCCAAGGCGCCCATGACCATCGTGACCGGTTCCCCGAAAGAGGTCTGCGCCGCCATCAAAAAGAATTTAACTGAGGAAACTTGGGTATTGGCCTTTGATGAATACCTCGGCCAGTTTCCACACGCCCTTTCTTTCGGTTCCGAAAAGGATCCACTTTCCCAATCTAACGCGCTATTTGAGGCTTTACGCCGATTTGACACCCTGCCCTGTCAAAAGATCTACGCCATGTATCCCGATGAGGACGGCGTAGGGCTGGCGGTACGCAACCGCCTCTTACGGGCAGCCTCTTTTCAAATTATACCTGCTGAAAGGCTGTGATGCTATGATCTTAGGTCTGACCGGCTTCAGCGGTGCCGGAAAAAGCACCGTTGCCGCCATTTTTAAAGAGCACGGATTCTATCATCTGGATTGTGACCGCTTGGTGCATGATGAAGTCTATCATGACCCCGAAGTCCTTGCCGCTCTGTCGCAAGTCTTTGGAGACGATCTGATCCAAAACGGCGAATTGAATCGTCCTGCTCTGCGCCACCGTACCATGGGTGATCCCCAAGCGTTAAAGACGCTGAATGATACCGTCATGCCTTATATTCTTTTGCATATCCAGCGCACGCTGGACGCCCATCGAAATGAGCCCGTTATTCTGGATGCACCGCTTCTTTTCGAAAGCGGTCTCCACGAAAAATGTGATAAAGTCCTCTCGGTTATTGCGAACCCCCAGGTAGCGCTTCACCGCATCATCGAGCGCGACCATCTGACTGCCGAGGAAGCCGAAAAACGCCTTTCCAGCCAGCATCCGGCTGAGTATTATACCGAAAAAAGCGATTATGTTTTGGTCAATGATCAAGGTATTGATGCCTTGGCTGAGCAAACAGTCGATCTTTTAAATCAGCTCTATGACCCGGCACTATAAGGCGCTGGGGCTTTGGCTGGGCGCACTCCTATTGGTAACAGTCATCATTCTCTTGATCCGTCCGCCCAGGATCACCCCGGCTCTGCATTCCGATTATCACGACGAGGTCAACCGCTACGCGTCGGCATACGGCTTGGATCCCGCGCTGGTTTTCGCCGTCATCAAGACGGAAAGTAACTTCGACCCGGAGGCGCACTCCCACCAGGACGCGCACGGCTTGATGCAGATCACCGAATCCACCCTCAAATGGGCGATGGTGCGTGAAGGAAAGGGTGCGACCCATACCGTCCGGGATCTGTATAATCCGGAGATCAATATCCAATACGGATGCTTGATCCTATCCTTGTTATTAAACGAATTCCAGGATCAGGATACCGCGCTGGCCGCTTATAATGCCGGACGCGGCAACGTATTAAAATGGCTAAAAGACACACGCTATTCTGAGGACGGTATTCATATCAAAACCACTCCTTTTAAAGAAACTACGGAATATATTAAAAAGGTAAATAAATATCATCTGCAATATAAGGAGATGTTACAATGAGCTTATTCTACGAAACCAAGAACATCTATGAAAACAAAGAAGAGCTGTCCGAGATCTTCAAGGTTGCCGAGGGCTATATGGACTTCATGACCCGTTGCAAGACCGAGCGCTCCTGCGTAGCCTATTTTCAAAAACGGGCGGAAGAGCAAGGCTATAAGCCGCTGGAAAAGGGTGCAAAGCTTCAAAGCGGTGATAAGTTTTATATCGTAAACCGCGGCCGGAGCATCTTCCTTGGCATTATGGGCAAGCGCCCTGTGGAAGAAGGATTGCATATCGCGGCAGCGCATATCGACTCGCCACGGATCGACCTCAAGCCCTGTCCCCTCTATGAGTCTGAAGGCTTAGCACTTTTGAAAACCCATTATTACGGCGGCATCAAAAAATATCAATGGACCGCCATCCCCTTGGCGTTGGAAGGCGTCGTCGTCCTTTCCGACGGCAAAACGGTAGATCTCTCCGGCAACGACTATACCTTCACCATCTCTGAGCTTTTGATCCACCTCGCCCATGAGCAGATGGAGAAAAGCGCATCAAAGGTCATTGAAGGCGAAAGTCTCCGGGTCATCGCCGGTTCCATTCCCGATATGACCGCCGATAAGGATAAGGTAAAAGCCGCCGTCCTGCAGATCCTCAACGAAAAATACGGCATGGCAGAAAAGGACTTTATCTCCGCCGAGCTGACCCTGGTCCCCAAATTCGATCCGGCGGAGCTGGGCTTTGATAAGAGCCTCATTGGCGCTTACGGCCATGACGATCGCATCTGTGCCTATACCGCCTTTGAAGCGTTAATGCAGACGGAAGCACCGGAAAAAACCGCTTTAGTGGCGCTGGTGGATAAAGAAGAGATCGGTTCCGACGGCGTAAGTGGAATGCAGAGTCAGTTCATGGAGCTGGTCTTTGGCCGAATCGCTCCGGGTGTTCCCCTGCCGGAGCTTTGCTATCAATCCAAGTGCCTCTCCGCTGACGTCAATGCGGCACTGGATCCCCTCTACCCTGCCCCCACCGAAGCGCAAAACTGCTGCCGCCTCAGCCATGGCCCCTGTATCACAAAATACACCGGCGCCCGGGGAAAAAGCAGCACCTCCGATGCCTCCGCCGAGACCATGGGATACTTCACCCGACTTTTTGATGCTAACGACATCCGCTGGCAGACCGGCCTTTTGGGCGCAGTAGACGCCGGCGGTGGCGGTACCGTTGCCAAGTATATGGCCAATCGCAATATTGATACCGTCGATATCGGCATCGGTCTGCTTTCCATGCACGCCCCCTTTGAGATCGCATCCAAGGCGGATATTTACGAAACTATTCGGGCATTCCATGCCTTCTTAAAATAAGGAGATCCTATATGAACTATCAGGAAATCGGCTTTAAGCCTACCGACATCTTAATTCCCCGCCATGTAGACAAAAAGAAGTGGAGCGTCGTAGCCTGCGACCAATACACCAGCCAGCCGGAATACTGGGATCGCGTCAAAAGCTTTGTCGGTGACGCACCCTCTGCTCTTAAGATCATGCTCCCAGAAGTAGATTTGGCAAATGCAGATCCCATCGCCATCAATCGCACCATGAACGAATATCTGGAAGGCAATATCCTCCGCACCCTTCCCAATTCGTTGGTCTATATCAAGCGCACGCAAGCCGACGGAAAGGTACGCGAAGGTTTGATCGGTGCCATGGATCTGGAGTGCTATAATTATCATAAGGGCTCCAAGTCCCTTTGCCGCGCCACAGAAGGCACCGTCGAGGAGCGGCTTCCGCCCCGCATTAAAATTCGCCAGAATGCGGCTATCGAAATGCCCCATATCATGGTGCTGATCGACGACCCCGAATACACCGTCATTGAAGCACTGAACGAGCAGCGTCATGAATTCAATAAGATCTATGATTTTGAACTGATGGAAAACGGCGGATATCTCTGCGGATATTCCATCACCGCAGAGCAGGCCACCCCGATTCTGCAAGCCTTGGCAGCACTGGCAAAAGACGAGGAGCATCCCCTGCTTTACGCCATGGGCGACGGCAACCATTCCTTGGCCACCGCAAAAGCCTGCTATGAGAAGGTCAAAGCCGAGCTGGGCGAGGAGGCACTTCAGCATCCTGCTCGCTATTGCTTGGTTGAATTGGTCAATATCCATAGCCCTGCTTTGGAATTTGAGCCGATCCACCGCATCCTCACCAAGGTACAGCCGGAGCATCTTTTGGGCTTTTTGAAAAACGCCGGTTTAGAAGAGGGCGCAGCCCATCCTCAAGCCATCGACGTCGTCCAAAACGGCATCCACTCCACCTGGTCCTTTGCAAAGGAAACTGCTAAATTGGCAGTCGGTACACTCCAGAACGCTTTGGATGAATATCTGTCCAACCATGATGCAGAAATCGACTATATCCACGGCTCCGACATTGTAGAAAGCCTATCCATGCAAGAGAATTCCATCGGCTTTATTTTGCCGGATATGAACAAAGCAGACCTTTTCCCCACTGTCGAAATTGACGGTGCCCTTCCCCGCAAGACCTTTTCCATGGGTCACGCTCATGATAAGCGCTTCTATTATGAATGTCGCAAGATCGTCAAATAAAAAGCAAAACGCCCCACCAAAAAGGTGGGGCGTTTTTATGTTCTTATGCGCGTTCTGCGATCCATTCATCGATCTTCGTCTTAGCAATACGCTTGATATCCTCCTTGGCGTAAGGGGATTCAGCGCCGCCATTGACATAGATGAAATACTTTCCGTCAGCAGTCTGATACAAAGTCTCTTCATAGCCGGTAGGATCACCAAAGGTGCCAAAGGTGTTCTTTTTGATGATAACAGCGTTCTCAGTATCGTACTCATACTTGCAGATGGTCTTCTTCATATATCGTTCACTCCTTTACAGTTTTATATTTTAATTATAACGAAAAAGCCGTATTTTTGCAATGGTCTTTCGCTTTTTTCTCTCTTTTGGATGATTTGACAGGACAAAAACGACTCGAAAATAGTAAACATTACGGATTTTTTTACAATATTATGCTATTTTCCCAGTCACAACAAATTCTACTTTACACTTTATTTACAGTCCATACTCGCTTTTTTACCAAATATATGATAAAATGGATATGAAAAGAGGTAGATGCTCATGCAATTTTCTAATAACGTTACTGCTTATGAACTGGAGCGCGCAGAATCCTTAGCAAAAATGTTGCTCCAGGAGCGTGAATTCCGCACCTTAATGACCTATTATCGTGCCGCTATGATGGAAGTGGAGACCAAGTTTAACGTACTTAACGAGGGATTAAATATCACCCACGACCGCAACCCCATCGAAACCATAAAATGTCGTCTGAAGCACCCTAAAAGCATTATTGAAAAGTTATGGCGCAAAGAACTACCGCTAACCGTAGAGTCGATTGAAAAGCATATCCGAGACATTGCCGGCGTACGGGTCATCTGCGCCTTTCCGGAAGACGTCTATCTCCTGGCGGAATACCTCCTGAAGCAGGATGATATCGAGCTGGTGCGCGTCAAGGACTACATAAAGAACCCCAAGAAATCCGGCTATCGCAGTCTGCATCTGATTATTAAAGTTCCCATCTTTCTTGCGAATGAAAAGAAAATGATGCACGTAGAGATCCAGCTTCGTACCATTGCCATGGATTTCTGGGCCAGCCTGGAGCACAAGATGAAATATAAAACCGATGACCTTGAAGATGCCGAGGAAATTGCCAAAGAATTGAAGGCATGCGCCGACCAGATCACGCACCTCGATCTCTCTATGCAAAACATCCGTAATCGAATCGATAAAAAGAATGAGTGAAAATAAAAAAACATTTCCCGACGAAGTCGGATTTCATCACGAAGTGATTTCATCCACTATAGGTGGATTTATTCCGCTCTCAAGGGCGGATTTAGTTAAAAAGAAACACCATTTGTCTTTTGGACAAATGGTGTTTCTTTTCAGGTGGACTCGAAGGGGATCGCCCCTCTGCGGAGCGGCCGGGGTCGGCTCTGACTGCCCACCGGGCAGTCATTCACTTCCGACCCTTCGATCCCCACTGATTTAAATACAAATAAAAACACCCCATTTTGGGGTGTTTTTATTTGGTGGACTCGAAGGGGATCGAACCCTCGACCTCCGCATTGCGAACGCGGCGCTCTCCCAGCTGAGCTACGAGCCCATAACGGATATAATTATAATATATCCAATCACAACTGTCAAGAAAAAGTTGGAAGATAGAGCCGCGTAAACGCGGCGGCAAATCACTATTGTTTAAGTGAGTAGAAACTTAGAAGAGAACAAGCACATGGGATACTCTACGCAGTAAGGATTTTTCGAGCCGCTGGTCGGCGGCTTACGAAAAATCCTTACTGCTCGAGACACAGCAGTCCGCC
>JAZNVY010000209.1:0-11879 GCA_045593105.1 Eubacteriales bacterium | reverse complement strand
TGACTGCCAAGTACGGCACCCCCTATTTCTCCAACTACATTAATAGTGATATGGAGCCCAGCGACGTCCGCAGTATGTGCTGCCGTCTGCGTCTGGATCTGCGTGAACTGCGTAAAAAGTCCGGCGGCTTCTTCGGCTCCGGCGAGAGCACCGGTTCCGTGGGCGTTGTAACCATCAATCTGCCCCGCATCGCATTCCAGTCCTCCTGCGAGCAGGAATTCTATGCGCGCTTGGATAAGCTGATGGACATCTCTGCCCGTTCTCTCCACGTCAAGAGAACCGTCATCACCAAGTTCCTCAACGAGGGTCTTTATCCCTATACCAAGCGGTATCTCGGCTCCTTTGAGAACCACTTCTCTACCATCGGTCTGGTAGGTATGAACGAGGCTGCCCTCAATGCCAGCTGGCTGAAAAAGAACCTGACCACCGCAGAGGGGCAGAAGTTCGCCAAGGATGTTTTGAACCATATGCGCGAACGCCTCTCCGACTATCAGGAGCAGTACGGCGACCTCTACAACCTGGAGGCTACCCCTGCTGAGTCCACCTCCTACCGTCTGGCGAAGCACGATGTCAGCCGTTTCCCCGGCATCATCACCGCCAATATGGAGGGCACTCCGTACTATACCAACTCCTCCCACCTGCCCGTGGGCTATACCGACGATATCTTCACCGCGCTGGATATGCAGGATGAACTGCATACCCTCTATACCTCCGGCACCGTGTTCCACGCTTATATGGGTGAGAAGCTGCCCGATTGGAAGGCCGCTGCCAACCTGGTACGGAAGATCGCAGAGAACTATCGTCTGCCTTACTACTCCATGTCCCCGACCTATACCGTTTGTAAGAACCACGGCTATATCGCCGGCGAGCAGTATACCTGCCCCATCTGCGGTGAGAATACCGAGGTCTACAGTCGGATCACCGGTTACTACCGTCCCGTTCAGAACTGGAACGACGGTAAGAGCCAGGAATTCAAGGACCGTAAGCTTTACGATCAGCGTATCGCTGCCACCAAGGAGCCTGCCTTCCACGGTCATTGCGCTTGCGATGCCGCAGCAGAAACCACCGGCGGTAACCGCGTGATGCTCTTTACCACCAAGACCTGCCCCAACTGTAAGATGGCGGCGGCTGTCTTGGATCAGGCCGGTATTGCTTATGAAAAACTGGATGCGGAAGCACCGGAAAACCGCGCTTTGGTAGAGGCTTATCAGATCGACCGCGCCCCCACCCTCATCGTAGAGAGCGACGCCGGTATTGAAAAACTGACCAACGCCTCCGAGATCCGTTCCTTCTCTAAGCGGGTGACCGCCAATGCATGATTGTATCATCATTGGCGGCGGTACCGCCGGTATGACTGCCGCCATTTATCTGCTTCGGGCAGGGAAGAGCGTGCTCCTTTTGGAGTCCACCGCCCTGGGCGGTCAGATCACCGCCTCTGCCCGGATCGAAAACTTCCCCGGTCTTTATGGCATCAGCGGTGTGGAGTATGCCGATAAGCTGGCAGAGCAGGTCTATCAGTTCGGCGGCGAGATCGAGCCGGTGGAGGTCGATCGGGTATTCCGCGAAGGGGATGCCTTTATCGTTACCACCACCGATGATGATCGTTATGAAGCCAAAAGCATCATCGTCGCCAGCGGTGCCGCCCATCGCCATTTGGGTCTTGAGCGGGAGGAGAGCCTTTCCGGGATCTCCTATTGCGCAGTCTGCGACGGTGCCTTCTATAAAGGGAAGGAAGTGGCTGTCGTGGGTGGCGGTAACGCCGCCGTCCAGTCCGCTCTTTCTCTGGCGGAGCTTTGCAGTAAGGTGACGCTGATCCACCGTCGAGACGGCTTTCGTGCCGAGCCGGTGCTGCTGGAGCGGTTGAAAAAGCTTTCCAACGTGGAGATCCGCACCGGTCGGGTGGTCAACCGCCTTTTAGGCGAGGGGCACCTTACCGGACTGGAGCTGAAATACGGCGAGGAGCTGGAAACCATGCCGGTGGACGGCCTCTTTATCGCCGTCGGTCAGCAACCGAAGAACGAGCCTTTTAAGGAACTGGTGGAATTAGACGAAGGCGGCTATATCGTCGCCGGCGAGGATTGCAGGACTGCAACCCCCGGTGTCTTTGCCGCCGGCGACTGCCGGGTGAAGCCCATCCGCCAGCTGGCGACGGCCGCCGGCGACGGCGCAACGGCAGGACTTGCCGCATCTGCCTATATTGATAGCTTGAACGACTGAAAGAGGAGGGATTTCCCTCCTCTTTTCGTTGACATTTTGAAAAAACGCTCTATAATGCTTAGTATGAATATTAAATTATCCGATCATTTTACATATCGAAAGCTGCTGCGATTTACCCTGCCCTCCATCGTCATGATGATCTTCACCTCCATCTATGGCGTGGTGGACGGCTTTTTTGTCTCCAATTTCGTGGGCAAGACCCCCTTCGCGGCAGTGAATTTCATCATGCCCTTTTTGATGATCTTAGGCACTCTCGGCTTTATGTTTGGCACCGGCGGCAGTGCTCTGGTGGCAAAGGAATTGGGGGAGGGGCATCGGGAACGAGCCAATTCCTTCTTTTCCCTCTTGATTTACGTATCCGTGGGGTGCGGAATACTGATCAGCCTGCTGGGGCTGCTCTTTTTGCGTCCCATTGCCGCCTTTCTCGGGGCAGAAGGCCAGCTTTTGGAGGACTGCGTAGTCTACGGGCGGATCATCCTTTTAGCGAACCCTGCCTTTATTTTGCAGATGGAATTTCAAAGCTTTTTTATCACCGCTGAAAAGCCTCAGCTGGGGCTGGGGGTGACGGTGGCTTCCGGCGTCACCAATATGGTGCTGGACGCTTTGTTTGTGGCAGTATTCCAATGGGGCTTGGTGGGCGCCGCGGCGGCCACTGCCTTGAGCCAGGCGGTGGGCGGACTGCTTCCGCTCTTCTATTTTGCGCGCCCCAATACCGGGCTTTTGCGCTTAGGAAAGACCCGGTGGGACGGGCTGGCGTTGTTCCATACCTGCACCAACGGCTCCTCCGAGCTGATGAGCAATATCTCTATGTCGCTGGTAGGAATGCTCTATAACGTTCAGCTTATGAAATACGCCGGGGAGGACGGCGTGGCGGCATATGGGGTCTTGATGTACGTCAATATGATCTTCCTTGCGGCATTTATCGGCTATTCCATCGGCACTGCACCGGTGATCAGTTTTCATTACGGTGCCGGCAACCACGCCGAACTGAAAAGCCTTTTGCGCCGGAGCTTTATAATTTTACTGACGTTTTCCGTCGGCATGATGGCGCTTTCCTTCCTGTTGGCAAAGCCCTTGTCTTTGCTGTTCGTGGGTTACGATCCGGTATTGTTTGAATTGACTAAGCGTGGATTTTTCTTTTTCTCGTTCTCCTTTTTGTTTGCCGGAATTGCCATCTTCGGCTCCTCGTTCTTCACCGCCCTTAACGATGGATTGACCTCGGCGCTCATCGCTTTTTTGCGGACGATGGTCTTTCAGATCGCGGCGGTCTTTCTGCTTCCCTTGCTCTGGGGGATCGATGGGATCTGGCTCTCCATCGTCGTGGCGGAGGCGATGGCGGTGGCGGTGACCCTGCTTTTTCTGGCAATTTATCGAAAAAAATATCAGTATTAAGCGGTAGACTTCTACCGCTTTTTTTTATTGAAATAAAGGAAAAAATATGATAAGATGATAGCAGATTAAGTTTTTGGAGAAGATAAATGGTAGAGAAAAGCTATTTCGTACCGGCAGGACGAAGCCGGACGGAGTTTATTGAGCGAAAAAGCCGCTTTATTTCCACCATCCAGTTGGTCAAAACCGTGGAGGAGGCGGAGGCGTTTATCGCAGAGATCAAAGCGGAATTTCCGGACGCCACCCATAATTGTGCCGCCTATCGCATCAAGGATCCTTTGGTGGAGCGGTTCTTCGACGATGGGGAACCGGGTGGTACTGCCGGGATGCCGATGCTGGACGTCTTGAAAAAGCAGGAACTTTTCGACGTAGCCGTGGTGGTGACCCGTTATTTCGGCGGAATTCTTCTGGGCGCAGGGGGATTGGTTCGGGCTTATTCCCGGGGCGCGGCCGACGCGGTGTCGGAGTGTGGAACGGCGATGATGGAGCGTGGCACTCAGCTGCAACTTCGATGTGCCTATTCGCTTTACGACCGCCTGCAACGGATGCCGGAATTGGAGAACGCCGAGGTCTTGGATACGGCGTTTGGTGCCGATGTTACGGTGGAAGTGATGCTTCGTTCCTCTCAGGTGGAACGGCTGAAAAAAGCATTGGCAGATCTTTCCGCCGGGACGGCGACCCTCACCGTGCTGGATGAACGTTTTCATCCTTTCAAAACGATTTGTTAACAAATTCTTCACCCATTTTAATGATGGAAAGATTATACTTTAAATAGTAAGAAAGAAACGAGGTATCAACTCATGAGCAGGATCTTGGTCGTCGACGATGAACAGAATATATGCGAACTTTTGACCCTTTATCTGGTCAAAGAGGGCTATACGGTGGAGACTGCCGGCGATGGAGAGGAGGCAGTTCGGAAGTTCGGGAGCTTTAATCCCGATCTGATCCTTCTGGATATCATGCTGCCCAAAAAAGACGGCTGGCAGGTCTGCCGGGAGATTCGGCAATCCTCCAACGTTCCCATCATCATGCTCTCCGCGAAGGGCGAGACCTTCGATAAGGTGCTGGGTCTGGAATTGGGGGCCGATGATTACGTTACTAAGCCCTTCGACTCCAAGGAGGTCATGGCGCGGATCAAGACGGTTCTGCGTCGGGTGGGCAATTCCCCCGATGAGACCCGCCAGGAGGTGGAGTATCCGAACCTTTACGTTTCCCTCACCAACTATAAATTAGTAGTGGCCGGTAAGACGGTAGACGCCCCTCCCAAAGAGATCGAGCTGCTCTATCATCTGGCCAAGAACCCCAATCGGGTCTTTACCCGCGACCAGCTTTTGGATGAGATCTGGGGCTTTAAGTATTTTGGCGATTCCCGTACGGTGGACGTCCATATCAAGCGTATCCGGGAAAAGCTGGAGGGCGTCTCCGATCGTTGGGCGATCCGTACCGTTTGGGGTATCGGATATAAATTTGAAACGGTGGAATAAGTGCATAAGCGGATATTTTTTCGATATTTTAACGCTTGCGCGCTGATCATTCTGTTGATCATCTTCGTGCTGGGCACCGCCACCACCACGGTCTATACCCTCCGGAGCATTCGGGAGCAGGACCGGAATATGGAAAAGGCGGCAAGCACGGTAGCAGAGATGCTGGAAGGAATGCCGGCAAACTATAATGCGTTTGTGGGCACCATCATGGAAGGCTCTATCTCTGCCATCAAGCAGACCATTAATAGCGACGTGGTGATCGTCAATCAATGGGGGCGTGTGGTGCAAAGCACTCTCGGTAAAAACGTGACGATCGAGCTGCCGGAGTCGGCGGTGGAGCAGGTGCTTTCCGGCAAGGATTACCGGCGCCAAAGTGTTTTTATCAGTCAGCTGGGCAATTCCTATACCGTCGGCGTTCCCATCTATAACGATGGAAAGACGGCGGTGATCGGCTGTGTATTCGTGACTGCCCAGCAGATCCGGGTCAATACCGAAATGTGGGATATCCTGGGCGTTTATCTCTTCTGCGGCCTGGCGGTCATGTCTTTCGCCTTCGTCATCCTTTATTTTATCACTCGGCAGATCACCCGCCCCCTCAATGAAATGGCGTTGGCGGCGCGATCCTATGCCAAGGGCGACTTTACCCGGCGGATCAGTCTCTCGCCGGACGATGAGCTGAGCGCTTTGGCCACCACCTTTAATCAGATGGCGGATGGGCTGGATCGGCTGGAGACCATGCGGCGCGGCTTTATTGCCGACGTTTCCCATGAACTGCGTACCCCCATGACCACCATTGGCGGATTTATCGACGGAATGTTAGACGGCACCATCCCCCCGGAGCTGCAAGAAAAGTATCTGCTCCTGGTATCGGAGGAGGTCAAGCGTCTTTCCCGAATGGTCAATAATCTTTTGGACGTGGCGAAGATCCAATCCGGGGAGATCTCCTATCGGAGAGAGCCCTTCGATCTGACCGAGCTGACCCATCGGGTGATCTTGACGATGGAGGATCGGATCCGGGAAGAAAAGATCCAATTAGATCTTAGGATCCCGGAGGAATCGGTTTACGCCGTCGGCGACCACGATGCCATCCATCGGGTAATCTATAACTTGATGGACAATGCGGTGAAGTTTACGCCGGAAGACGGCACCATCACCGTCGGTCTCTATCGGCAGAATAATAAACTGCTGCTGACGGTGAAGAATACCGGCGAGGGTATTCCGCAAGCGGAAGCCGGCAATATCTTTGAGCGTTTTTATAAGACCGATAAGAGCCGCGGTCAGAATAAGACCGGCGTCGGCTTAGGGCTTTATATGGTCAAGAGCATCATAGATGCCCATGGTGAGGATATATTTGTTACGTCCAAAGAGGGTGAATTTGCTGAATTTGCATTTACTCTGGAAGAAGACAGAGGAGGATTATAATGGAAGAATTTGAACATAATCATCTGCCTGAAGAGGAAAAACTCCCGGTAGAGCAACCGGTTTATGAGGAGCCTGTGCAGGAAGAGCCTGTACAGGAAGAGCCTGCTGCCGCACCGTCCCAGGGTCAAGGTGGCTATACCTATCAAAACCCCAATCCCTATCAGTATATGGGGGAAACACCCTATGCCCAGCCTGCAAAAAAGCGGAGTAATGTGCCGCTCATCATCGTGTCTTGCGTTGCGGCAAGCATCATGCTGATCTGCTGCGGTATGATCGCGGCGGCAATGATCTTTGGCTATACCGGCGCGCTGTCCTTTGGGCAGGAGCAGGATGAGACCCATACCGAGGAGAGAGAAGAGCAGGAGCAGGGAAAGGATCAGCCCTCCTCCGGGAATGCTCAGCGCGATGAGAGCGCAGTCTATAATATGCCGGAGATCAATAAAGAGGAAAAGAAGGGCGAACAGCTTTCGTTGGTGGAGATCAATAAAAAGGTCAAAAACAGCGTGGTGGGCATTCTGATCTCTGAAGAAAAAAAGGGTGAGACCGCTTTTTCCGGTTCCGGCTTTATCATCAGCCAAGACGGGTATATTATGACCAACGACCACGTAGTAGAGGGCGCCGCCCGGGTCAAGGTGGTGCTCAGCGACGGAATTACCGAGTATGACGCCGTCATCGTGGGTGAGGACGAGCGTTCCGACCTTGCGATCCTTAAAGTAGAGGCCACCGGTCTGGAGCCCGCCGAGCTGGGCGACAGTGACCAGCTGGAGGTGGGGGAGACGGTGGTGGCCATCGGAAACCCCTACGGGATGGAGCTGGCCGGAAGTGTCACCGACGGCATCGTCTCCGCCATGAACCGCAAGATCAAGATGAACGGCAGTTTTATGACCCTCATCCAGACTAATGCGGCCATCAACCCCGGCAATAGCGGCGGTCCTTTGGTCAACGCCTACGGACAGGTCATCGGCATCACCTCCTCTAAGCTGGTTGCCACCGATTATGAGGGGATCGGCTTTGCCATTCCCATCAATCACGTGGTGGATATGTCGGAGGAGTTGATCACCTATGGGTATATCAAGACCCGTGCTTATATCGGCATCCAGGGCAGCGATCTGACCGTCGCCTACGCCAAGTATCATAATCTTCCCCAGGGCGTTTACGTTTCCTATGTAGATCCCGAGTGCGATGCCGCGAAGAAGGGCTTGCAGGAGGGGGATGTGATCATTGGCTTTAATGGAGAGGAGATCACCTCCATGGCGGAGCTCAATGAGCTGAAGGACTCCTTCCGTCCCGGCGATACGGCCACCATCCGCATCAGCCGTAAGGGCGAGGAACAGGAGATCAAGATCACCCTTACCGAAGCGTTTTAATGTAGAAATCCCTTGAAATGTCTGCGTTTCAAGGGATTTTTTGTTGTCATCTTGAAAAAAGAGGTGTATAATAGAGAAAAATAGGAGGACTTGGGATGAAGGGTTTTGTTTTTGATTTGGATAATACGCTTTTTGACCGCTATGGCACGTTGACGGAGATCATCACCTGCCATTATGATGCGATTAAAAAATACATCAATCCGGGCTACGATCTGCCCCGGGCGGTGAACCATGCGTTACATACGGAAAAGCTTTTTGTGCAGGAATCTGCTTGGCGTGGAGTGTACGACCATCTTTTGGCGGAGCATTTCTTCAATGCGGACTGTACGCCCAGCTGGGATCAGTTTCGAAATTTTGTGCTTAGAAACTTTCATCGGTTTGCCGTCCCCTTCCCCTTCGTGAGACCTCTTTTGGAAAAGATCCGTTCCAAGGGATATGCCGTAGCGCTCCTTACCAACGGTGGCATTTCGCTGCAGAATGATAAACTGCGCTTGATCGGTCTGGAGGATGCCTTTGATCTCATCGTCTGTGCCTCTCCCAAGGAGGGAGATGGCGATTTTCCTATCCAAAAGCCGGATCCGGCGCCGTTTTTATATACGGCAGAGAAGCTGGGAATTGAGCCGAAAGAGCTTTATTACGTGGGGGATAATCCCATCAACGATGTCCAAGGTGCGCAGGCGGCAGGGTACGTCCCGGTCTGGATTCGTGCCCAAAGTCCATGGAGCCGCCCCAATGCGGATCTGCCGGAACTTTGCTACGACGACGTCCGCGGATTGGAAGAATTGCTTTGAATAGTGTAATTTTACACCGGAATTTTTGAGCAATATTCCCTTGTGGTTCATTTATCGTTATGTTAAAATATAAAAAAATCAAAGGAGGGACTAAACAATGTTTGGTTCAAAACTGGAAGTAAAGAAGTTTGAGGAATCGATCTTGAAATACGAAGCGATGCCGGTGGTAGAGGGTAAGATCCTTTTGTACGGTCATTCTCTCTTTACCCGTTGCTCTCCCATCAGAACCGTGAAGGAAAATCCGGATATTGAGCAGGAGCTGCTGATGAACGACGGCTCCCAGGCTATCGTCAATCATGGCTTCGGCACCAGTAGTGCGGATGACCTGCTGTACTATTATTCCAGAATGGTGCGCCCCTATAAGCCCAAGGCTTTGGTGCTGGCTACTGCAGGCAACGATTTTGGTTTTGGCTATTTTCCCAAGGATGTCATGGATATTCAAGCGCGTCTTATCGATTGGTTTAAAGCAGATTTCCCCGGTGCTCCCGTCTATTGCATGAACTATCTGCCCACCTGCAAGGATCCTACATCGAAGATTTATATCAATGCCCGTGCCCAGTATAACGAGCTTTTGGAGGACTATTGCAAAAAGAACGATTGCACCTATATCGCCATGGAAAAGATCCCGTTCCTCTATTCCAAGGCAGGGGACACCGATTCCTATAAACTGAATCCCGAGGAGATCGGGGACTACAGTAAGATCAAGAAGATCCACTATGTAGGCGACCAGGTGCACTTCAATCCTGCCGGGTATCAGAGATTCATTGCCTGGTTCCGTGATTTCCTGGATCAGGAGGGTCTGCTGTAATGTTTGGCTCCCGTTTAGAAGTAAAACGCTTTGAAAAAGATATTGTAAAATATGAGGAACGCCCCATAGAAACAGGCAAGATCTTGTTCTACGGCTCCTCTACCTTTACCCGTTGCTCTTGTATTTACTGCGATACCCATCCCGAAAAGGGGCATCCCCTTTTGGAGGAGGCGGTGCGGATGAAGGATGGCTCTCAGGCTATCGTCAACCACGGCTTCGGCACCAGCAGTGCCGACGATCTGCTTTATTACTACGATCGGATGGTGCGCCCCTATGCGCCCCGCGCTTTGGTGATCTATACCGGCGGTAACGACATGGCTTTCGGCTATCAGCCGGAAGAGAGCATGAATATTTTGGGGACGATGATCGACTGGTTTCAGGCGGATTTCCCCGGTGCGCCGGTCTATTGCATGAGCCAGGTGCCGCAGTTCAAAAAGGTCGGCTTGAAGGATCGCTCCACCCGCCTGCGTGATGAGCTCAATGTCCTTTTAGAGGATTACTGCGCAAAAAAAGAAGGGGTCAAGATGATCCGTATGGTGGATTGCCCCGTCTATTTTGAAAAGCCCGAGGACATCGGTGATTACGATAAGGCGTGGGAAGAGGTCTTTGATACCGATAAAGGCCATCTCAATGCCTTTGGCTACGAAAGATTTATGGATTTCTTCCGTAATTATTTAGAGAAAGAAGGTCTTTTATAATGTTTGGCTCAAGATTGGAAGTCAGAAGATTTGATGATGAAATTGCAAAGTACTTGGAGCGTCCCGTAGAGACCGGCAAGATCCTCTTTTACGGCGACTCCTTCTTCACCCGCAGTTCTTTCACATACTGCGACCGTCATCCCGAAAAGGGTCATCCTCTTTTCGAGGAGACGCTTTTGGCAAAGGACGGCTCTAAGGCCGTCATTAATCACGGTTTCGGTACCAGCAGTGCCGATGATCTGCTTTATTACTACGACCGCCTGGTGCGCCCCTATGCGCCTCGCGCGTTGATCATCTCCACCGGCAGCAACGACATTGGCTTTGGCTACAGCCCTGCCGAGTCCATGAACGTTACCGCAACCCTGATCGACTGGTTCCAAGCAGAATTCCCCGATGCACCGGTCTATGTTTTCAAAAAGATGCCGGGCATCAAGAATAAGGGAACGGTGAATCACGTTACCCGCTTCCGCCAAGAGTACAATGAATATTTGGAAGATTATTGCGCCCGGAAGGAAGGGGTTCAGATCGTGGATCTGTATCAGGCTCCCTTCTATTTTGAAAAGCCTGAAGATATTGGCGATCCCGAAATGGTGCGGGAAGACATCTACGATACCGACCGCGTTCATTTCAATAAAATGGGCTATGAAATGTTTATCGACTATCTGCGCGATCTGCTTCAGAAAGAAGGCTTATTAGGATGAGTAAATTTGCAGATTTTTTAAAGAAAAAGGATATTGAATTTTCCTGGAAACGCTATTTTATCGACGCCTTGGGTGCCATGGCGCAGGGTCTTTTCTGCTCCCTTTTGATCGGTACCATCATTGATACCATCGGGGATCTGACCGGCTGGGGCTTCTTGGTGGAGATCGGCAAATATGCCTCCGCCATGTCCGGCCCTGCTATGGCAATCGCCATCGGCTATGCGCTGAAAGCACCGAATTTGGTACTCTTTTCCCTGGCAGCAGTAGGTAGTGCCGCCAATGGCTTGGGCGGTGCCGGCGGCCCTCTGGCAGTTTTGGTCATCGCCATCGTTGCCGCCGAGTGCGGTAAGCTGGTCTCTAAGGAGACCAAGGTGGATATTTTAGTCACCCCCTCGGTCACCATCCTGGTGGGTGTTGCCCTTTCCGCCGGCATTGCGCCGTATATCGGCAAGGCGGCAAGTGCTTTCGGCACTCTGATCATGCAAGCCACCGAGCTGCAACCCCTGCTGATGGGCATCGTGGTATCGGTTCTGGTGGGTATTGCATTGACCCTGCCCATCTCCTCCGCCGCCATCTGTGCGGCTTTGGGACTCACCGGTCTGGCAGGCGGTGCGGCTGTTGCCGGCTGCTGTGCTCAGATGGTGGGCTTTGCGGTCATGAGCTTCCGCGAAAATCGTTGGGGCGGACTGGTTTCCCAGGGCTTGGGAACCTCCATGCTCCAGATGGGCAATATCGTCCGGAACCCCAAGGTCTGGATTCCGCCTATCGTTACTTCCGCTATCACCGGTCCTCTGGCCACCTGTCTCTTTAAGCTGGAAATGAGCGGCCCGGCAGTTTCCTCCGGTATGGGTACCTGCGGTCTGGTGGGTCTGGCCGGCGGCGCGGCTGTGGCCGGCTGCTGCGCTCAGATGATCGGCTTTGCCGTCATGTCCTTCAAGGAGAACCGCTGGGGTGGTCTGGTGTCCCAGGGTCTGGGTACCTCCATGCTCCAGGTGCCCAACA
>JAZNVY010000208.1:0-3357 GCA_045593105.1 Eubacteriales bacterium | reverse complement strand
ATCGTAGCCATGTCGTTCTGTGAGCCAAGGAGTTGGATTGACCTGTTGTCTTCCTAAGCCCGCTTGGCCCCCGACTTCCTGCAGGGCGGCCGCCGCATCCGGATGCTTTTCCGGCTTAAAAAGCGGCACCGCTCGGTGCGGCGCATCCCCCTCACGCTCCATAGCGCAGACAAAATGCCCCTCACCGCCATCCTCCGGGAAGATCCGCACCGCCTGCATAAGCCCCAAAAATCCGGGTCGTCCGCCGGTGATGCCGGTTTCCACCACGTGGAAATCCGGATGGTTTTCCAAAAACCAAAGGATCGTCTTTTCATTTTCTTCTATATTAAAGGTACAGGTGGAATACACCAACCGACCGCCCGGCCGGAGGGTCAAAGCGGCGTTTTCCAAAACCTCCCGGCTTCGATCCCGGCAGAGCGCCACTAAGTCTTCCGTCCATTCCTCTAAAATTCGGGGATATTTGCGGAACATTCCTTCCCCGGAGCAGGGGCTGTCTACCAGCACCTTATCGAAATATTCCGGAAAGGCCTTGGCGACGGCGGCAGAATCGTTATTGGTGATCACCGCCCGGCGCGCGCCCATCCGCTCCATATTCTCCATCAAAATCTTCGCCCGACTGCCCTGAATTTCATTGGCGACCAAAAGTCCGCTTTCCAATCGGCTGGCGATGGCGGTGGCTTTAGAGCCGGGGGCGGCGCAAAGATCCAGCACTCGCTCATCCCCTTCCAGTTGCAGGGCGGTCACCGCGCTCATGGCGCTGGGCTCCTGGAAATAATACAAGCCTGCCAGATGATACGGATGATTGCCGTCGGTCTGCCCCTCGGGCAGATAATACCCGTCCTCATGGAACGGGGCAGTCCTTAATTCAAAGGGCGCCAAGGCTTCAAAGCTTTCCCGGCTGATCTTCCGCCGGTTATACCGCACCCCCTCGAAGGGTGGCTGAGAAAGCCAAGGAGTCAGGTCGATCCATTCCTTTAAGTATTCGCGCATTGCATTTCCTCAACGATTCTTTCAAAAAGTTCCCGGAGCCGCGTCTCCTCTCCGGCCAGATGCAGATAGCCCCAAAGGGCTTCAAAACCGGTGGCGGCATGGTACGTACCGTAGTCTGCAGAGCGAGGCTTGGAATGGGTCTTGGCATTGCGCCCCCGGCGCACCACCTCCAGCTCATCCTCCGTAAGCTCCTCCTGCAATACCGCCAAAAAATGCTCCTGAGCGGCGCAGTTTACAAACTTCTGGCTTTTGGCGTGGAGCTTTTGGCTTTGGCAATTTCCTTGGCTCAGCACGTAGGTGCGGACGTACAGTTCAAAGACTCCGTCTCCCAGATAAGCCAACGCCAGGGGACTATATTGACGCAAAACTTCTTCCTTAGTCATATAAATGCAATAATGCTCCTTTCGCTTTTCCCTCTTCGATCTCGATCATGCCGTATTCGCGCTGCGGATTACGGAGAGAACCGGGATTCATCATCAAAATTCCATCGTGTTTCTCCATATATGGGAGATGAGTATGTCCAAAAAGCAGGACGTCCGCACCGCGGCGCTTAGCTTCCGCCAAGGCACAGCCATAGCCGCTTTTGACGCCGAAACGATGGCCGTGCATCATCAGCACCCGCACACCACCCAGCTCCAGAAGCAGATCCTCTGCCCCCTCCGCGCCAAAATCACAATTCCCTTTGACGCGATAGACCGGATGCCCATCGGTGCGCTGGAGCATCCATTGAGCGTCCGCCAGATGGTCTCCTAAATGTATAATCCCATCGTTTGGATACCGTTTGTATAATTCCTGCATAGGGTCTCGCAACCCATGGGTATCAGAAAAGATTAAAAATCGAAGCACATTCTTCCCTCCGGTTATCATTATTTTTATTGTAGCATAAAATAAAGGGAACCGCAATATCGGAAAGGAGAATTCCCATGAGTCAGGGTAATTTATTTGATCAGATCAAAAGTATGGATAAAAAAGAGCAACGCGCGCTCTTGGAAAAGCTGACCGGCGCACTGACGCCCGACCAGCAAAAACAGATCCGCTCCTTTGTGCAGGATAAAAAGCAGATGGAGAAATTGCAAAACAATGCCACCCCCGAGGATCTGCAGACCCTCATCGACGGACTGACCGG
The DNA here is from genome assembly GCA_045593105.1 of Eubacteriales bacterium. Lineage (GTDB taxonomy): Bacteria > Bacillota > Clostridia > Oscillospirales > QAKW01 > QAKW01. Next base: position 1,241 of record JAZNVY010000208.1, on the reverse strand, counting down.
AACGGAGAATCCCCGGGATTTTCTCCAGAGCCCCCAGGTCCTGAACCGTCTGCGGGAAATCCTTCGTTAGACCTCGGTGGGCTGCTATCCTCCCTTTCGGGCGGAGACGGATTAAGCGGCTTACTCTCCTCCCTGGGCGGAGATGCCTTGGGTGGGCTGGATCCGGCGTTCCTGCTGAAGGCCGGCAAAGCCCTCTCGCAATTCAATTCCACCCCCGACGACCGTTGCACACTCCTATCCTCCCTTCGTCCTTACCTGCGACCGGAACGGCAGGAGCGAGTGGACGAGGCGGTACGGATCCTGCATTTATTACGGCTGGTAGAGCTATTTCGGAGGTAAGAAATGGACATATTATTGCAATCGGACGGCCAACTCTATTCGCCCCGGCGGACAGAACGGCGCCCGAAACCAATCCCCGAACCGCCCAAAAAAGAAGAACCGCCCAAGCCGGCACCGCCGCCGGAGCCTAAGCCGCTCCTGCAAAACCTGCCCTGGGAGGAACTGCTTTTGATCGGCATTGGCTACATCCTGATCAAAAACAGCGACCATCCGGATCTTCCCCTCTTGCTTGCGCTGGCGTACGTCCTTTTTGATCAGAAATTTTCATTCAAAGATTTCCTATAAAACCCGAGCCGCAAGGCTCGGGTTTTTCTTGCTTTTTCTTCATTTTTTGATTATAATAAAAGAAGTTTAGTAAGAAAGGAGCGCCTATGATAATCTATCCCTTTTCCTCATCCAGTAGCGGAAACTGCACCCTCATAGCATCCGGCGACCGGGGGCTTCTTATCGATTGCGGCGTTCCTCTCAAGCATATTAAGCAAGCAGTCGCCGAAGCAGGCTTCGCCATGGAGCAGATCATCGGCGTACTCCTCACCCATGAACATAACGACCACATTAAAGCCATCCCCCAGCTGATCAAGCACTATTCCATCCCCTTTTACGGCACGGAGGGAACTCTGCACGCCGCCGAGGTGGAGGGGATCGATCATCAAAACCAGCCCTTTTCGGTGGGTAATTTTCAGATCACCCCCATTGAGACCAGCCATGACGTGGCCTCCCCTTGCGGTTATCGCATTTCTGCCGAGGGAAAATGCATTTCCGTCGTGACCGATACCGGTAAGATCACCCCCTCTATGATGGATGCACTCTCCGGCTGCTCCCTCATTATGCTGGAGAGCAATTACGATCCCGAACTGCTGGAATACGCGCCTTATCCTGCCATGCTGAAACGGCGGATCCGT
>JAZNVY010000207.1:0-11097 GCA_045593105.1 Eubacteriales bacterium | reverse complement strand
GCCCCAGGGCAGATCAGCAGCGTTCTTCTCAGCATAGATCTTGATGGTCTTACCGTCGACGGTGATCTCGCCTTCACCGGCAACAACCTCATGCTCGTAGCGACCCTGAGCGGAATCGTACTTGAGCAGGTGAGCCAGCATCTTAGCGTCGGTCAGGTCGTTGATGGCAACGATCTCATAACCCTCAGCACCGAACATCTGACGGAAAGCCAGACGACCAATTCTGCCGAAACCATTAATAGCAACTTTAACAGACATTTTAATAGCCTCCTAAAAAATATTTTTTAATTTACCATCATTTATTATATCGAATTTTTCACGCCATTACAAGAAAAATTTTGATTTTTTTGCAACTTTGCCATAATATCTCAAAAAAATGTTTCATTTCCGTCTCTTTCGGTTGAAAATTGACAAATTTGGTGATAGAATGTTCTCAAATCACTATAATTAGGAGGAAAAATTCATGGCTTTGCCCATTGCGTTGCAACTCTATTCCGTACGAAACGAGATGGAAAAAGACTTTAAAGGAACTCTGCTCAAGGTCAAAGAACTGGGCTACGACGGCGTGGAGTTTGCCGGACTTTTCGGGCACGATGCCGCTACCGTCAAAAACTGGTGCACCGAGATCGGTCTCACCCCCATCTCTGCCCACGTGCCGCTCCGGGAGATGCTGGACGATCTGCCCGGCGTGCTGGAGACCTACCGGGAGATCGGCGTGGAATATATCGTCGTCCCCTCCCTTCCCGAAGACCGGCGCCCCGGTACCGACGGTTGGCTTCCCACCATCGAGGCCATCGAGAAGATCGGTAAAGCAGCCGCTGAAAAAGGGTTGATCCTCCTTTATCATAACCATGACTTTGAATTCACCACCGTAGACGGCGAGTACGGGCTGGATATGCTCTACCGCATAGTTCCAAAGGAATATCTCCAGACCCAGCTGGATACCTGCTGGCTCAACGTAGGCGGCGAGCGTCCCGACGATTACCTGCGGAAGTACGTTGACCGCATCCCGGTGGTGCACCTCAAGGACTTCTATCGAGAGGGCGCAGGCTCTGAGCCGAAGAGTTTTGAGTTCCGCCCCTTAGGCGAAGGCTTGCAGAACTTCCCTCTTATTCTGAACTACTCCGTCACTTGCGGTGCTAAATGGGTGGTCGTGGAGCAGGACGAACCCAGCATGGGCAAGACTCCTATGGAGTGTGCAGAAATGAGCATCCGCTATCTGAAAACTGTAGAGGCAAAAAGGTGGTAAAACGTGGTATTACTCAGTAGCATTGTAAACGGCATTGCCATCATTGCCGGTGCCCTTTTGGGCTTACTCTTGAAAAAAGGACTGCCGGAGCGGGTCAGCAACGGCATCATGCAGGGCATGGCGCTCTGCGTCATGGGGATCGGCATTAAAGGATTTTTCGACGGTAAAAACTTCCTCATCACCATCCTCTCCATCGCCATCGGCGGTGCCTTGGGGCATTGGATCGACATCGACCGCTATCTCAATCGGTTCGGCGCCTTTATGCAAAAGAAGCTGACCAAAAACGAAGGCGGCTCCACCTTTGGCGAAGGGTTTGTCACCGCCACCCTCTTGGTCTGCGTCGGCGCCATGGCCATCACCGGCGCGCTGGACAGCGGCATCCGCGGCGACAATACCACCATCTTTGCCAAGTCCCTCATCGACTTTTGCTCCTGCATGATCATGGCATCCACCTTAGGGGTGGGCGTCGCCTTTGCAGGACCTGCCTGCTTCCTTTATCAGGGCACCATCGCCCTGGGCGGAAGCGCCATCGCCGGCTTTCTCACCGAAGCCATGATCGGCGAGATGACCGTCGTCGGCTCCCTTTTGATCGTCGCCATCGCCCTCAATATGCTGGGGCTCACCAAGATCAAGGTGGTCAACTTCATCCCCGCCTGCTTCCTGCCACTACTCCTTTGCTTATTCTTATAAAATTCAAAAAATATACGGCTAAGGCTTTTGCCTTAGCCGTATATTTTTTAGTTTATTACGCCCACTGTGTAGGACGTCCATTTACGACATAGGCCTGGCGACCGTTCCAGTCAACCCATGCCTCATGAGACAGTCTACCAGCAGTAAAGTGATAGTTGTTTTCTGCAATGCCGAATGCTTCGGCAACATAAGCGTAACTTCCCTTGGCGCCCCAAACACCTTCGTGGAAATAATAATTGACAACGAAGTACGGATCGCCATTGATCCAGGATACACCGGTTCTAAAGGGTCTACCATTATCCATGTAATAATCGTGACCATTTACCCAAGTGTCACGCTTACCATGAACCAGCACACCTTGATCAAAGAGATAACCACGGCCAGCTTCAATACCCAGCTTCGCAGCAATGGATTCATCGTACATGGTCCAAACGCCATCAGCATAAGTACCGTCGATCAAGATATAATAGAGTTGACCATTAATCTCGAAAGCACCGCCAATAGCAGGTCTACCCATGATGAAATCATATAACTTGCCGTCAGTCCATTCGGCCTTCACGCCATCAACCAGTTTACCTTCAGCGAAGAGGTAACCCTGACCGGCAGTGATGCCAAGCTCTGCAGCGATAGCCTCATCCTTCACAGATACAGGACCATCAGCAAGCTTATTGCCGTTTACGACGTAAACCTTTTCTCCGTTCACAGTATAAACTCCAACCACAGCAGGTCTACCGTTAATCATGTAGTAGTTACCGCCATTGGCCCAAGTTCCATACTCACCATGGACCAGCTTACCTTCACTTACGAGGTAGTTGGTTCCGCCGATGGAATAAATACCGGAAATATTCATGTTCATCCCGCAAACGGAACAAATGATCGTACCATCTTCGTCTAAACCCATGGATTCGTGATCACATTCCTCGACATAGGTTAAAGTCTCATTCGTTGCTGCCAAAGCAAACGTAGAGAATTTATCTACCTCAAAGGTAATGGTATCCGGATCGTCGTCCAGGTCGGTCAAGGTGACCACCTCGCCCTTATGAACGTGCATAATGCTATAATGCTTAAAACCACGGTATTCCTCGGGAATCCGCATAGTGATGCGGAATTTTCCGGTGGTCTTGGTCTCTTTGCAGACGCTGGTGATAGTCTGTTCCTCACCGTCCACCGTCTTGGTCATGGTGATCTCATAATACTGTTTAACTTTCTTGCCCTTGGAAGCTTCTTCCATTTCATGAAAAATGAAATCCTCATCCGTTTCAACCTTCTTGCCGCTCGGTTTATAGTTTTCTTTCTTTTCGACATTCAGGTTAAAGGTGATTTCTTTTTCTTCGGCAAGCTCTTCATCGGAGATCACCAAGCCGCCACTCTCAAGAACCACATCGTCATCAGTTGCATATTCACAATCTGCCAACCATTCGGCATAGCGATTTAACCGATCAACGTATTCTTTGGACAGTTGTTTCTTCTCTTTGTCAGACAATCCATCATAGAATTTCTTTTCTTTGGCGATCCGTTCCCGATGGGGCGCAACATCATCACGCCCCTTACATTCCGGAACTTCTTTGAAGAAATCATCTTCCTGTTTTTTGATCTTATCGGTCTTATAAACAGTAATATCGGTATCTCCATAGACCTTTCCGTCTAGGACAACAATCACTGCATAGCCCATACCATCGCTATTGGTGACTGCCGTGATGAAATAGAGCCCATCGCGCACGTTCTCAAAACAATATTTTCCGTTTTTGCCGGTAGTCAGTTGCGCGATCTCATGACGGAAGACGTTATGCAAGGTCACCTTGCAATCCTGGGTCTCGCCTTGAGCTGTCACTTTACCACTGATCTTCGCCAAATGCTCGTTTTCTTCATAGAGGACGATGGTTTCCGCTTGCACCATGGTCTCCTCGCTTAACGTCACATAAGCATAGCCGGTCAGTTTATGGTTCCGATCATAGTGATAGTTCTTATCCTGGCGCATTTCCGCGGTTTCTGCCACAATGCTGTAAGACCCTAAGGGAAGATTATCGAATTGGTACTTGCCGTCCCGATCACTCTTCTGACGGTCAACAGCGATGCCGTTCTCGTCATAGATCGTGACCTCCACCCAATTTCTGCGGTGGCGCTGTTCGTCCCGAGCCTGCACTTCCACATAGCCCCAGATGCCGGTCGCTGCCTTCTCGATCACCAGATTTAAATCGGTCAGATCGCCGCCAAAGACGGTAATTTCCATCGCCGTCATTCCATTTGCATTCTCCGCTTTTAGAATGTAAGTGCCATTGGAAACATTTTCAAAGCAGAATGTTCCATCCTCTGTGGCAAGGGATGCAATCGCATTTCCGTCCTCATCCATAAGGGTCACTGTTGCTGCATCCAATACCGTTCCACTTACCTTCCAGCCTTTTTGTAAAAGCAGATCGGTATCACCGGCAAGAAATACGTCAAAAATATTCTTCCGCTTCACCGAAACTCTGGTAGTGGAAGCATTTCCATCCCCATCTACTGCTTTGATGGTATAGGAACCAACCTCTGCATAGGTGAATTCATAGTTACCTTCTGCATCGGCGATTACGGTCTCTTTTACCAAACCGTTGCTATCCAAAAGGGAGACAGACGAGCCGGCGGCCACCGTTCCGTCGAAATAGGCGACGCTACCGCTGATGCCGGTACCGTAGGAAATCTCGGGATTTTCCACCTGATGCAGAACAAAGTACAGCAGATCATTTTCCACCGCAAAGGTATGGGCATAGGAATTTTCGTTCACCAATAAAATAACGCTTGCAGGGAAAGATGCCGTTGTCATTGCGGCGACACTATCGGGAATATAAACCATCTCCACCTTTGCATCGTTTAAGAAGGCAGAGGATTGAATTTCCGTCAACCCGTTCCCCAAGATCACCTTTTCCAAATTCGTACAGTTTGCAAAGATTTTTTGAGAAAGGATCTGCAACCCGTCAGGCAAGGAAACCTCTGTCAGACCGGTGCAGTTTTCAAATGCGCTTTCCCCGATCGTGGCAACAGACTGGGGCAAAGAGAGCTCTTTCAAGCCGGTGCATCCTTTGAATGCGCTTACTCCGATCGCCGTGAGAGACTGGGGCAACTCCATCGTCTCCAGTTTGCTGCAACCGCTGAAAGCAGAATTTCCAATTTCAGTAATATCATCGTGAAGCTTCACGGAAACCAATTCCGTACAAGAGGCAAACACGTTTGCCTCAATTTTTTTCACCGTTTTTGGAATTTCAAATTCGGTTATTCTGCAAGAAGAAAATGCATGAGACTTGATCTCTTCAATTTCACCCAGGAAGACAACACCGTCCTCTAACCGAGTTCCGCTAAACGTATCTTCATTGATTACCTTCACCTTGGCAGGGATCTGAATAGACCGCAAGCTGCTATTACTAAAAGCACCTCTGCCCAGCGTCGTTAGGGAATCGGGTAATTCTATGCTTCTCAATTGCGAGGCATAAAATGTCGAAGCATAAAATGCAGAGTTACCGATCTCAATCAACCCCTCCGGCAACTCGATGCTTTCCAGTTCAGAACAATACGCAAACGCACGGTCTCCGATCACTTGGACATTTTCTAAAACAACGCTTGTTATACGATTACAGTGAGAAAATGCACCAGTGCCAATTTTCAAATCCGATCCGGAAATAGAAACGGAGGTCAAATTATGGCACCGCCAAAATGCCCCTTCCCCAAGTTCTTTCAGATTGGTCAATACCAAGTCTCCCTGTATATCAATATCATGGAAAGCGCCAGGACCGATCACCTCAATATTCTGAGGGATGGAAATCGTTTTTAGATTCTGACAGTCATAAAAAGCATTCCCTTCTACGACCTTCAGGGAATCGGGAAGCTGAACCTCGATCAATGCCTTGCAGTTCTCAAAGGCGGATTCTCCAATGATCTCCAGCGTTTCCGGCAAAACCACCGAGGTCAGAACCGTATTATTCTTAAAGCAGTCCCGAATCTCCGTCACCGGATAACCGGATACTTCAGCAGGGATAACAAGCTCGGTGGCATCTCCATCATAATAATAAAGAACCGCCCGATTATCCGCAACATAATATCTGCATCCATCCAGTATCACGATCTCGGTGATATCCTCACCGGTGGCAAGGATATAGGTCCATCCATTCTTCTCGGCGAATTGATGGGCATAGGAATCTTCGTAAACCTGAAGCGCCATATAAGAAGGGAAAGAATTCACCACGATAGAGGTTACCGATTGCGGAATCAGCAAGCAACCCAAAGAGTCGCAACCGATGAACGCATTCTTTCCAATCGTCAATAAGCCTTCCGGCAGCTGCACTTTCTTTAGGTTCGTGCAATTCTGGAAGGCAGATTCCCCCAAAGATGTCACAGTATCAGGAATAGAAATTTCCGTAAAACCGGTGCACCCCGCAAATACAAACGAACCAATCGCCGTTACACCAGCCGGGATTTCGAACTGCTTCAACGAAACACAGTCTCTAAATGTATAGGAGCCAAGCGAAGTAATCCCCTCCGGAAGGATCAAAGTCTCCAAAGAGATGCACCCATCAAATAAGTTCGGACCAATCGTCTGAGTCCATTGAGGAAGCGTTGCTTTTTTTAGATTTTTACATCCTTTGAACATTCCGCCGGCATAACTTTGCACGGTCTCCGGGATAACAACCTCTTCAACACCTGTATTAGCAAAAACACCATAACCTATGTCAATCACATTGGCCGGAATAACAAGTTCCTTGATCGCCGTACAACCATCAAAAGCATAGGCACCGATATGGGTTATTTTAGAAAGATCCGGAAGCGTTTCCAGAGACGAGCATCCCGCAAATAATGAAGCCGGGATCTTTTGAAGCGACGATGGCAGAACTGTACTTTTCAGAGAGGAGCATCCATAAAGCACTCCATTCCCCAAAGTCACTACCGATTCGGGAAAGCTCACCGTTTGCAAAGAAGCGCATCCTCTAAAAGCATATTGATTAATAGTCGTTACCGTTTCCGGGAGCTGAATTGCCAAAAGACCGGCGCACTCGGCTAAACCATAAGAGTCGATAGTCTTTAATTTATCGGGAAGCTTCAGTTCCGTCAACGCCCGGCAACCGTAAAACGCATAGGAACCAATACGAGTCACAGAGGAGGGAATGGCTACCGACTCCAGCTTGGCGCAATTATAAAACGCATAATCGACGATCTCCGTCAAGCCGGAAGGAAGTCGAACGCTGACCAGATTACTGCACCCATAAAAAAGCTCTTTGGAAAGAGTCTTGACGCTATCCGGAATAGAAACAGAGGTGACCGCAGTGGAATTTTTGAAAATACTGTGAACCTTTCTTAAGGGCTTGCCCTGAACCGTCTCCGGCATCACCACGTCGGCAACGCTTCCGTCATAGAATACTGCCTCTGCACTGTCTTCTTTAATAAGATAGGTCACACCGTCGATCGTTTCCAACGGCAGTTCGCTGTTTTCATCATAGATCACAAAAAGAAGTCCGTTATTGCGTGCAACGGTATGTGCATAGGAATTTTCATGGACCAGCCAAATCGTAGTGGGATAAAACGCTCCCCCATCGATCGACGTCACGCTTTTAGGAATCAAAACGGACTTCAGCTTGGTGGCATTGGTGAAGATTCCCGTCTCAATTTTCGTAATCCCTTCTCCTAAAAGTAAGGTCTCCACTTTGTTTTGAACTAAAAAAACATTCTTTTCAACGGTTTTCTGGCTGCCGGCAATGGATAAATACTTCACCTGAACGCCATAGAACGCAATACCTAATCCCTGACCATCTATTCTGGAGCCTTCCTCCATAACGAACCGTTCCAAACTTCGACAGCCGCTGAATAAATAAGATCCGGTCTTCTGCACAGATGCAGGAAGAATGATCTCCTTTAACGAACTACACTCTTCAAATGCGCTTCCAAGAGTTGCTCCGGCAGTCGATATTTGCTCCAGATTTTTAGGAAGCTTGATAGATTTCATCGCTTCGCAACGGTAAAAGGTTCGTTCGCGCAAGACCTTAATATTATCGGGAAGTTCTATAGACTCCAGCTTTATACACTGCCAGAAAGCTCTTAATCCAAGGGTTTCCAGCTTGGCCGGCATCGTGACACGCCTTAATTGCTGGCAATCCCGAAAAGCTTCGTCACCAATAGAGATGACGTTATCATAAAAATGAACCTCTTCCAACTTTTTACATTCATAAAACACACGGGCTCCAACGGAGGTCAGTGCTTCGGACGCCTGAAAATATCGAAGGTTCGGAGCCTGATAGAAGGTCTCGTCCACCAGGGTCTCTACCCCGGCGCCCAAATCAAGAGAGGTCATTCCTGCGGCTCTGAACGCCAATTTTTCAATGGATTTAACACTATCCGGCAGCGTAATATTAAACTCTGTATCCTTTAACGTAAAGGCATATAAAAATGCATAATCCTTAATCAGCGTTACAGTTTCCGGAAGGGTGAGAGATTGCAAGGAATCACAATATGCAAAGACATATTTCTCAAGCGATGAAATGCCGTTTCCTATAACGGCAGATTGCAGCTTTCTGCAAGCATAAAACGCAGATTGTCCAAGAGTTTCCGTTCCATCTTCAATAACGACGGAAAGCAAAGCGGAGCCGCTAAACGCCGATTCTCCGATCACCTTTACGCCCTCTCGGACGATGGCGGTCTGCAGAGAATCGCAACCGCTGAAAGAGTTCTTGCCCAGTTCCTTTACTCCCTTTGGAATTTCAACCGACGTCAGCCCCGAGCCGGAAAACGCCCACATCTTGATAATGAATACGCTTTCCGGGATCACGATGGATTGCAAAGCGGTGCAACCGTTGAATGCATAATCGCCGATAATTTTTAAGGTTTTAGGCAAGGTAATGCTTTTTACCGCAGTATTTTCTTTAAAGGTCTCCCGCAATTCCACCACCGGATAGCCGTTGATATGACTGGGGATAACAACAGAAGTCGCCGTACCCTTATAGCCGATGGCATACGCCTGACCGTTCATAACATAATATTCTACGCCATCCTGCACCACGATCTCCGGGGTCGCTTCGGCATCAAACAAACGATGGGTCAAAGAATGCTCCAGAGCATACTGATGCCCGGCAGTATCCTGATAGCACCAGATCACCAGACTGCTGCCGCAATTTTTAAAGAGATCTGCTCCCAAGGTCACCACTGATCCATACAGGATGATGGAATTGAAAACGTCGCACTCGGCAAAGACTTCGTCGCCAATGGCGGTCAACTGTTCATTGAGCAACACGCAGACAAGATTGTCGCAATCATAAAATGCCCGAGAACCGATTTCTAAAATGCCGGTTCCCAAAGTAGCGCTGTTCAGCGCATCGTTGTTTTCAAAAAGGCTGTCGGCAAGCTTTAAGACAGGATAATCCTCCCCATCGACCTCCAACTGCCCCGGGATGTAGACATCCGTTTCTTCGCCTTGATAAGCAGTCAGCATTAAGCCCTCGCCATACGTCTCATAAGACCATAACGGCGCTTGCGTTTCCGTTTCGGGCACCTCTGTTTCCGCCACAACCGTCAGCGGGAACGGCGCCATCATCGATACCGCCAAAACCAATACTGTCAGAAAAGAGAAAAACTTTTTCATTGTTATGCCCCACTCCTAAGATTAAACTTTATAAATTGATTATATATCTTTTAATCATCATTGTCAATTGAAAAAGAGCTGTGAAAACCTGCGTTTTCACAGCTCTTTTTTATCTCTTTTCGGCGATCTCGCCTTGTTTTTTATAGATGGAATTTGCCGGGATTACGCCGCGGACGGCGGAAAGCGGATAGACGTTGCTATCCCGACCGACGACGGTGCCGGGATTGAGGACACTGCCGCAGCCGATCTCTACCCGATCGCCCAGCATGGCGCCCACCTTTTTGATGCCGGTCTCGATCTGCTCCGCGCCGTTCTTGATGACCACCAGGGTCTTATCGCTCTTGACGTTGGAGGTGATGGAGCCGGCGCCCATATGCGCCTTATACCCCAAAATCGAATCGCCCACGTAGTTATAATGAGGAACCTGGACGTTATCAAAGAGGATGACGTTTTTGAGCTCGGTGGAATTGCCCACCACGACCCCCTCACCGATCAAGGCGTTTGCCCGAATGAAGGCGCAATGGCGCACCTCGCTGCCGGCGCCAATGATGACGCACGTCCCGATAAAGGCAGAGGGTGCCACCGTGGCGGTCTTATGGATCCAGACCGTCTCGGCAGGATGGTCGTATTCCTCCGGCGAAAGGGTCTCCCCCAACTCCAGAATAAAACGATGAATTCCCCCCAGGGCTTCCCAGGGATACTCCACCTGCTCCAAAAGAGGGCGGGCAGCAGTATGGGAAAGATCATAGAGTGCGGATACAGTCAATTCTTTCATAGTAGTTTCTCCTATTATGCTTTTCTACTATTTTACGTATAAATATAAAATTTATTTCTCTTCCACCAACTTCCGACCCATCAATACGCCCATCACAGACGCCATCATCAAGCCGCGGGTCCAGCCGCTGGAGTCGCCCAGGCAATGCAGACCCTTGACGCTGGTATTGAAGTCGGTATCCATGGTCACCCGGTTGCTATAGAATTTCAGCTCGGGAGAATAAAGCAAGGTCTCCGTAGAGGCAAAGCCCGGCACCACGTGATCCAACGCCTGAATGAAATTGATGATATTCATCATGGCACGGTACGGAATGGCGGCGGTAATATCGCCTGCCACCGCATCGGGCAGGGTGGGCTTCAGATTGGCGCGCATCAGTTCTTTCTGCCAGGTACGCTTACCGTCCAGAATGTCGCCAAAGCGCTGCACCAGAATATGTCCGTTCGCCAGCATATTGGAAAGCTCGCCCACCTTCTGGGCATAGGCGATGGGCTGATTAAAGGGGGTATTGAAATTATGGGAGACCAGGATGGCCAAGTTGGTATTATTGCTCTTGAGTTCCTTATAGGAATGTCCGTTGACCACCGCCAGGTCGTTATCATAGTTTTCCTGGCTGACAAAGCCGCCGGGGTTCTGACAGAAGGTACGAACCTTATTCTTAAAGGGCTGGGGATACCCCACCAGCTTGGACTCATAGAGCACCTCATTGACCTTCTCCATGACCTCGTTACGCACCTCCACCCGGACGCCGATGTCTACCGTACCGGGCATATGCTCGATCTCATGCTCGGT